>JAZDPI010000088.1:0-21523 GCA_043797775.1 Candidatus Eiseniibacteriota bacterium | reverse complement strand
ATTCTTTGCAGGCAGGGAAACTCCGATGATAATACACTACACTGTGAACGCCGGGAAAATACCGCTTCAACACTGGGTCCACGATCCTGTTGAAGGGGGCGGTAGAATGATAGGTGAGGCGTGTCATTTTTTTGATCTGTTCAATTTCTTCACGGGGTCCATGCCGACAGAACTCTTCACCGAGAGCATAGCGTCAGATAAACGCAGTCTGGGTACTGATGAGAATTCCATTACGACAGTCAGATTCGCCGACGGCTCTGTGGCATCTCTGATGTATACAGCACTGGGAAATTCATCCTATCCCAAAGAACGAATTGAGATCTTTGCGGATGGGAGAGTCGCTGTAATAGATGATTTCATCGGACTTTTGTTGAGAGGAAATAAGAGCGAGGAGATTAGGCTAAAGAGACAGGACAAGGGACATTACAATGAACTTGTCGAGTTCCTGGGGGCTCTGAGGGGTGAGAAACATCTGTCGGTATCGCTTGAGGAATCAGTAGCTGCAACTGTCTGCACACTGAAGGCATTAGAGAGTCTGAGAACTGGAACTCCTCAAACAATAACGCTCCTATGAGAATCTGCCGCAAATCGTGTTCCTGCGGGCCGGCTCGGCACCCGGGGACGTCTCTCCCTTCTCCAACGATTCCCGTCACTGTGGCGGTCGACGCCGAAACAGCACCCCGGCAACACAGGACACAAAAAACAGGGCCGGTCGTGCCGACCGGCCCTTCAACTGACATTCGCTGGCTTGCGCCGCCAGCCCGACTGCCCGTGCCGACGCTGAAACACTACCAAGCAAGCCAAGCCCCCGCGTGGCACGGAGGACTGTTCGCGACCGCGGAATTCCATCTCTCGGCATTTCAGGGCTCCGCGCCGCAGGCCCAGTACCCACTCCCACCCGGGACGCTGCTTACAGCTTCATGATATCGACGAGCTCGCGCACCGCGTCTGCGGACTTGTTCAGAGCGGCCTTCTCGTCGGCAGTGAGATTGAGCTCAACGACCTTCTCCACGCCGTTTGCGCCCAGGATCACCGGAACGCCGACGTAGAGACCCTTTATCCCGTACTCGCCCTCGTGGTAGGCGGCGCAGGGCACCACTCTCTTCTTGTCCTTGAGAATGGCCTCTACCATCAGCACAACCGCAGCGGCCGGCGAGTAGTAGGCGCTTCCCGTCTTGAGCAGGGCGACGATCTCGCCGCCGGCTTTCCTGGTCCTGTCAGAGATGGCGTCGATCTTCTCCTTGGGCATGAGCTCGGTGATGGGCACCCCTGCCACGGTCGTGTATCTGGGGAGCGGCACCATCGTATCGCCGTGCCCGCCCAGAACCATCGCCTGGATATCTTCAACCGAAACCCCCAGCTCCATCGACACGAAGCACCTGAACCGGGCCGTGTCCAGAATGCCGGCCATGCCGAACACCCTGTGCTTGGGGAACTTGCTGACGGCCTTGGCAACGTGGCACATGGCATCCAGAGGGTTGGAAACGATGAGCAGGAAGGCGTTCGGCGAGTATTGCACGGACTTCTCTGTGGCGTCCTGCACGATCTTTCTGTTCGCTTCGAGGAGGTCGTCCCTGCTCATGCCGGGCTTCCTGGCAAGGCCGGCCGTGATCACCACGATGTCTGAATTCGCCGTGTCCTTGTAGTCGTTTGTCCCGAGGATCTTGGTGTCAAAATCCTCTACGGGCCTCGTCTCCATCAGGTCCAGGGCCTTTCCCTGGGGCATGCCCTCTATGATGTCAAGGAGCACTATGTCTCCCAACTCTTTCTCGCAAGCCCAGTGAGCCGTGGTGGCCCCGACATTCCCAGCGCCGATTATCGTGATCTTGTTCTTCATGAAGATCCCTCCTGACTCCTAAGGAAAACCCACAAGAAGTGAAGGTCGGACGATAGACCTTCAATTGTCATCTGTGCAGCGCGCACGTGTCAATAGAATTCTGGTCGGAAGGCAGGGGACGTGGATATCCGTGCAGGCCTCAAACGCCCACGGCGAGGGGATGTCACGTGCACCGTCGGGGGACGGGCCTTGAGTGCACCTGGGGAAAACGCCAAGTCGCCCCACGCGTGCGCACAGGCATGCTCAACCAATGGAGCGAGCGATGCGGGCCTTACGCACACCTCGAGAAGCCGCAGAGGCGGCAGACCAGGCAGCCGCCTTCAGGCTCCAGAACGCCTCCGCAGTCAGGACACGCCAGCGGTGTGGCCGTCGCTGTCTCCGATCCACGCTCTGAGGCCGCGCTTTCAGAGTCGCGCGGCAGGGAGCCGGAACGCTCCAAGAAGCGCTCTATGGCCTTCCCTATCGCGTCCGGACACGAGAGCACCTGGCTCCCGTTGTCCCAGAGCGGAGAAGGGCACCTGATTCCCTTGAGCTGCTTCAGGATGGAATTCATGTCCTGGCCCGATCGCAGCGCCAGGGAGGCGAGACGGCTTATAGCTTCGGTTTGCGAGGCGGCACACCCGCCGGTCTTACCCAGGCGGGCAAACACCTCGAAGGGGCCCTTCTCGTCCTCGTTCACCGTGACGTACAGATTGCCGCACCCCGTACCGATTTTCTCGGTGGAGCCTCTGGTCACGAGAGGGCGGGAGCGGGGCACGAGCTTCCCGCGCAGCTTGGCCTTCTCTCTACCGACGGTAAGAACCTGCCTCTCCCGGCTTCCGTCTCTATAGATCGTCACTCCTTTGCACTGAAGCCTGTACGCCAACATGTAGGCATTCTCCACGTCTGCTACGGTCGCATCGCGCCCGAAGTTGATCGTTTTGGAAACGGCGTTGTCCGTGTACTTCTGAAACGCCGCCTGCATGCGAACGTGCCACTCAGGTGTGATGTCGTGCGCCGTGACGAAGACTCGCTTGACGTCTTCAGGGACTTCCTTTATGTCCTTGAGGCTGCCTTTCACGGCCACCTCGCGGATGAGCTCCTCGCTGTAGAAACCTCGCTCCCTGGCGACCTGCTCGAAGAGCTTGTTCGTCTCGGGAAGTGCCGTGTTGTCCATCACGTTTTTTACATACGAAATTGCGAACAACGGCTCTATGCCGCTCGAACAGTCGGCCAGTATGCTCAGCGTGCCGGTGGGAGCGATCGTCGTGACGGTGGCATTCCGCACCCTCGGAGCTCCCGGCGAATCGTAGGCGCTCCCCTTGAAGCGGGGGAAAACACCCTTGCGCTTTGCGAGCTCTACCGACGCCTTTCTGCCCTCCGTCTGTATGAAGCTCATCACTTTCTCCGCGGTCTCGACCGCGTCCTCGGAGTCGTAGGGGATGCCCAGCTTGAGCAGCATGTCGGCGAACCCCATCACCCCGAGCCCGATCTTGCGCGTGTTCTTCGTCATCTCCTCTATCTGCCGGAGCGGATACTTGTTCACGTCTATCACGTTGTCCAGAAATCTCGCGGCCGTGGGAATAACCGTCTTCAGTCTGTCGAAGTCGATCTCGTAATGCCCGTTGACGGCACAGATCATGTGCGACAGGTTGATGGAACCCAGGTTGCACGACTCGTACGGAAGGAGCGGCTGCTCACCGCAGGGGTTCGTGCTTTCGATTTGACCCAGATGGCCGACGGGGTTGTCACGATTGAGCCTGTCCAGAAAGACGATACCGGGCTCGCCGTTCTTCCAGGCCATGAGCACGATCAACTTGAATACCTTCCTCGCCTTGAGCCTCCGGGCCGGCTGGTTGGAGCGCGGATTTATCAGCTCGTACTCTTCGTCCTTTTCGACGGCCTCCATGAATCTTTCCGTCACGCCTACCGACAGGTTGAAATTGTTTAGGCAACTCTCTCTGTTCTTGGCTACGATGAAGTCCAGGACGTCCGGGTGGTCGACGCGCAGAACCCCCATGTTGGCCCCACGGCGTGTGCCCCCCTGTTTGATGGCGTCAGTGGCCGCGTCAAACACGGCCATGAAGGAGACCGGCCCGCTCGATATTCCCCTCGTCGACAGCACGGCGTCGTTCCTCGGTCTCAGCCTCGAGAAAGAGAAACCCGTGCCCCCTCCACTTTTGTGAATCAGGGCGGTGTTCTTCACGGCCTCGAATATGCTGTCCATCGAGTCGTCGACGGGAAGCACAAAGCAGGCGGAAAGCTGCTGCAGATCGGCTCCGGCGTTCATCAGCGTCGGCGAGTTGGGAAGGAAGTCGAGCCTCGCCATGACGTCGAAGAAGGCCCGCTCGACTCTTGCCGCCTCGGCGTCGCCCTCGTGCTTCAGGTCGGCCGAGGCGACGTTCCCGGCCACCCTCCTCAGCATCTCCTCCGGGGTCTCCATGAGCTTTCCCGACTCATCTTTGCGCAGGTACCTGCGCTCCAACACCTTTAATGCGTTGTCTGAAAAGCAGATTTTGGGCTCACAATCCGACTGGCGCTGGTCAGAGACCCCGCCCCAAGCTGACTTTGCGTCGCGGAAAGCGCATCCTGGCGGCGCGCCCGGCGCACCGTAAAAGACTTTGACCATAGCTGCTACTCCCGGGCTTGACGTGGAGGGAAACAGAGTGGTTAAAAAGGCGCCCGAAACGGAACCGGAATCTCGTGAGGGAGACTCCGGTCCGAAACTGGCTAATTCAACTCATCATCTAGTGGTAGGCAGAAATATAGGCCAAGATATTGTGGTGTCAAGAAAAAACGCCCGGGGCTCCCGCATAAAAAAGTCCCCGCCCAATTTGTTGTACCTGCTGTGGTTATGGGTGCGCCCAAGACGCGCTCTGGAGGCAAGGGCGGGCCGAGGCCGGATTCCCCGGTGCCGGAACCCGCCCCGTGGGGGCCAAAGTGCGCTGAAATGCTTGCAGATATTGGCGGGGGCAAGCCCCGGGGAAAGAACACGTGCGGGGGACAAATGAGGGCAGAAGAGCGGAAACCCTTGCAGAAAGCCGGTCAGAGCCAAACCGAGGGTGAAAGTCTCCAGGGGGCCCCTGACACATGATTGCACCCTCGCGGCCCCGGACCGGCCTGAGACATGGCCGGAGTCGGAACTCAGGAGAAAGGCGCACATCACACAGACGGGCCCCTCTTCCCTACACGCCCCGACTAAAGGCCCTGGAGTTTCTTCAAGTCGGTGTCTTGTCCCGTCACCACAAGAATGTCGCTGTCTTTTATGCGGTAGGTGCCGCTGGGCATCGAGACAACGTTCTCGGGGATGAGCTCCTTTATGACGAGCACCATTACCCCGTATTTCTTCGGGAGGTCCAGCTCGCCCAGCGTCTTTCCGACAAACGCGGAAGGAGGAGCAAGTTCGATTATGCTGTATCCGGCGGCGAGAGGAATGTGCTCAAGGACGTTATCGCTGCTCAGGCTGTATGCCACCCTCTCGGCCATGTCTTTCTCGGGGAAGATCACGTTACTGGCTCCGATCAGATGGAGGACCTTTCCGTGGTCTTCCGTCATGGCCTTGACCCAGATCTCTTTCGCACCCAGCTCCTTGAGATAAAGCGTAGTCAGAACGCTGGCGTCAATCTGATCACCCAGACAGACAATCACGACATCGGAATCCGCCACGCCTATCCTCGAGAGCGTCTCTCTGTCAGCAGCGTCGGCGACGACCGCTCTCTGCACAAATTCCTGGACACTCTCGATCTTGGCCGTGCTCATGTCGACGGCCATGACCTGATGCCCCCTCTCCGTGAGATTCCTGCAGAGGTAGTAGCCGAAGCTGCTGAGCCCTATCACGGCAAACTGTCTCAATTCTATCCCCTCCTAACCTATCATTACGTCTTCTTGAGCATACCTGAATCTCGGACGCGTTTCGCGCGCGGCCAGAGCCACCACTATCGTGAGAGGACCCAACCGCCCGACCATCATGATAAGAGTGATAAGGAGCTTCCCGGCGACGCTCAAGGAGGACGTTATGCCTGTGCTGAGCCCGACGGTTCCGAACGCCGACGTGACTTCAAACGCCAGGGCCAGAAAAGACCCCCCGGGCGTGGTTCTACCGGTCCCGGCCTCCACCACGCAAAGAAGAATCAACATCACGACGATCAGAAACATGGAGAAAAACGTGACTGAGATCGCGCGCGAGACGGTTTGGTCGGGTACCCTGCGCGCGAAGTAGTTCACGTCCTCCCGGCCGCGAAACTTCGCAACTGCCAGTCCGACAAGCACCCCCAGAGACGTCGTCTTGATGCCGCCTCCGGTGGAACCCGGCGAGGCGCCGACGAACATGAGCAGGATGAGAAAGAACAGCGTGGCATTCGTACACATCCCTATCCTCACGGTATTGAAGCCACACGTTCGGGGAGTGACCGAGTGAACGAACGACACAAGGAGTTTTTTCCCGAGGGAAAAGCCGGCCAGGGCGTTGTCGTACTCCAACGAGAAGAACACCGCCGTCCCTACGACCAGCAGGATGGCGGTCACCGAGAGCGCGAGCCTGGTGTGCAGACTGAACCTTCGCTTGGCCTTCTTTCTTCTGAACGACCTCCGGGCAAGATACGCGCCCACCTCAACCAGCGTGACGAAGCCGAGTCCCCCCAGTATTACCAACGCACATATCAGGAGACTCACCGGGACATTTCCGACATACGCCTCGAGATTCGTCGAGTATAGAGAGAAGCCCGCGTTGCAGAAAGCCGAGACGGCGTGATACACGGACGTAAACACCGAGAAGGCCTCGCGGCCCGGCACGCGGAGCAGCGGAAAGAGCAGGAGAGCTCCTACGCCCTCGATGATGAGAGTGACGACCAGAATTCTCCCAAGAAGCTGACCCATGTTCCTGAACGGGAACTGGGTTATCGAGCTCTCGACTACCGCCCTCCCCCTAAGAGAGACCCTTCCACCGAGGGCAAAAACGAAAAACGTCGAGAAGGTGGTGATCCCCAGACCACCGATCTGTATGAGGATGAGGGTCATGATCTGGCCGAATCTCGAAAGCGCCGTCCCGGTGTCCACCACGGTGAGGCCCGTGACGCACACCGCGGAGGTGCACGTGAACAGAGCGTCGATGGGGGCCAGGGGCCTGTCCACCGCGCAAATGGGAAGCGAAAAAAGGGCGGTTCCTATCGCGATGACGCACAGGAAGCTTCCTATGATTATGTGATTTGGATGAAGGCCTCGTAATCCGCGAAGCATAGAGCCTCTCAGAGTGAGCGCGCGCGTCACGAATCGACTTGCCGGATTCTACAGCGGCACGGAGGCTCACCGAACCCCGGCAGGAACACACAAAAAACTAAGGAAGAATCCGGAATCTCTCGACCCCAGATTCTTCCTCGCATTATCCTGCTACCAAGACAGAAAGAACCAAAACTACAAGCAGGTTCAGTTCTCTACATACCTCCAGTGGCTGCCGTATCGGCCAGGGCAGCGGTGTCTGCAGGAGCCGTCTCCGCAGGAACAGTCTCCTCCATCGTCGTCCCTTCGTCAGTCTTCTTCGCACAGCCGAGCGCGATGAAAGCGGTCACGACTAGGAGAGCTATCAACAGGATAGCTACGATCTTCTTCATCTCGGTTATCACCTCCTTGGGTCGGAACACCTAAAGACGATAGTGCTTCTGAAATCAGCGCTCTTGCGCCGAATCTCGTCCGGAGGACCCCTTCTGAAAAAAGGCATCTTGGCGATGCCCACTGCAACGTGTCCGTAGAGTCCATTTGGAGTGTCAAGAGTAGCAAACTACAGAAAGCCGTCAGGGAAGTCAAGGGAAAACTTGAACTTTTCTAAGGAGGCCTTTCCGGGCCGTGGGGGGCGAGCCATAACCCCAGCATTATCAATGTGTTGGCCGGGCGCCGATCTGGATGCGGTGCCCCGGCGGTGGTCATCAGTGAAGTATTCTCCTCAAATAGGACTTGTGGTTGAAGCTGGGGCTTCTCTCCGCCGTGTGACACACCAGGCACTTCTGCTCGCTGACCTGCCTGTACGTACCGTCCCTCTTGTGGACCGTGCCCTTGCCGTGGCACCCCTCACACTGGACGTTTTTGAGGTCTACGGGAGCACCGGCATCGCTGAAGCCGGTGGGCTCGCCGAATCCCGTCGTGTGGCACACCAGGCACTCTGCAAGTCCGTCCTTGCCGGCTTTCTCAAGGCTTTCGATGGCACGCGCGTGAGGCATGGCCGCGACCTTCTTGTAGATTTCTTCGTGACACCTCTTGCACGTCTCTGCGCCGAGGAATCGGTCCCCGCCCGTGCTCGCGAGTGCGTTCTCCTTGTCCCTCCTTGAGGCCTTCTCCCTGATTCTCTTCTCCTGGGCGTTGTACTCATCGATGATCGACGTGACGAGCTTCTGCTCCCTCACTCGCCCGTCAAGCGGCATCAACTTGGATTCATAGGAGACTACTCCCCTGCCGGGCTGATACTTGAGAAGCAGGTAGCCGACGTACTGTCCCTTCATCCCACCCATCATCAGGAGCGCGTTGCCTTCCTTGCGTGCCTCCATCGAGACACTGGGACTGTGGCCGATCACCATGACGTCTATCTCGGGGACCTCGTTGGCGAGCCTGCTGCTCTTCGCGAAACCGACGTGCGCAAGGACAACCACCAGATCCACCTTCTTCTTGAGCGGAGGTATGATCTTCTTGGCCGTCTCGATCGCGTCCACGATGACGAGGTCTCCCGTCTCGCCTTCCACCTTCGGCAGGACGAGAACGTCGTCAAGAAGGCCGACGATACCGACTTTCAGTTTTCCCTGCTTCTTGATGACGTAAGGCTCTGCCACGGGCTTTCCGCTGCCGTGGTCAACAAGGTTCGCGCAGACGAACGGCAGCTTGAGCTCCCTGGAGGCGTCGAGTAAGAAGTTCTTTCCGAAGTTGAGCTCGTTCTCCCCTATGCCGCAGGCATCATAACGCATGGCACTCATGCAGCGCAGAAGGACCTCGGCTTTTCTCTTTTCCGTTTCGTTTCTTCCTCCGAAAGAGTCGCCTGCGTCAACGAGAAGCAGGCCATCGTGCTCAGCTCTCATGGAGTCAACCAAACCGGCCCTCCGGGCCAGTCCGCCCTTCTGGGCGGAGTGTCACCCACAGGGCGCGATCTCGGCCTGTGTGTCACTCGAGGTCAATATCAGCAAGGTCTCTTCCTTGGCCTCAAGGCCAATTGGAAGCAGCAGAAGCACAGCCGTCGCCAGCAGTCCGGCAACGAGTACGAGCCTGTGAAACTTCAAGTGGCATTCACCTCCTGGTGCTCAAAAAGGGGCTCAAACGCACTATCCTAGTCTCAACTATACCAGAGCGTTTCTCGTGCGACAAGACGTTTGTTATGCGGCAAGGCATTTCTTGGCGACGGCATCGCTCTCAGAGAACCGATTTCACACACAAGGCCGGACACCACCACCGGCGCCCCGGACTTCGCCCCGCCCCATGCCTCGTCCTCGCCCTTCGCGTTTCGGCCCACCGACTGTCGTTTCTTGCCCGCCGTGACTATCGTATTTCCGTACCGCGCTCCATGTAGATTTCCTTATGAGCCTTGATGTTTATCTTGAAATAATACTCCCACCTCTGACCCGAGAATCTCCTGATGAACATCGCCTCCCAGCAGTGCAGGTCTCTATAGAGAGAGAACGTCTGGCTGATCACGTCCCTCTCCTTCAGGTCGTAATGAGCCGAGTATTGCACACGCCAGTTCTTCGTGAGAGAGACGTTCGCGTTCCCACTCAGCCAGTAGCTCGCGTCTGCCCTGCTGGCACCCCTGTTGTAGCTGAAGGTAAGCCCCGCATTCCAGGGGAGCAGCGTGGGACTTTCCTCTTCGGTCTCGGCTTCCGACGCTTCGGAGGGGCCGCCTACTCCCGGCTGCCCCACCTCTGACGTGACGGGAGGAGCCACCCCGCCTCCGGCGCCCTTGCCCCCCGACAGCGTCAGATACGAGACGAAGCCCAGGCTGCTCAGGTGCTTCGTGATGGGGTCGTGGGTGACGAAGAGCTCCGAGGAGAAACGTTCCGCGGGCTTGAGCCTGACGGTGGTATTGATTGAGGAGAGGGGCTGAGATCTGGACCTTTCTCTGTAAAGGAAGTCGTAGGAAGTCTCGGTGTTAACAACGAGGAAGTCGTTGAGCCGCACCGTCTGCCCTTTCCACTTGAGCTTCGCCTGAAATCGATTCTCAAACCCGATGCTGAGCGATTTCCGCCTGCTCCACGAGGTCGATATGCCGCCGAAGCTGGGAAATTTGCTCCGGCGGATCCCCAGCGTGTCCGTATAACTGTACTGCGGGAAGTCCGGCTGATACGAGAACTGGAGCCTCGGAGAAAAGGAGTGTCGTATCCCGGAAAGAGGGCCGACGTCGAGAAGGAAGACCCGGTAGAGCGTTGCACTTCCCCCTATTGACGTGCTCCATACTCCCGACCGCTCGTACCTGTCGCCCAGCAGGTCCTTGTCGTACCAGTTCTCGGTGTAGGAGATGCCGGGAGAAATGTTCACCACACCCAACAGTTTCCGCGCATCACTCAGGTTGAGACGCGTGCTCATGCCTGTGTGCCGCTCGGAGCCGTCCTCATACGTGTTCACCTGCGACAGAACGACGGACGACAGCCCCAGATAGGTGGAGCTCAGCCAGGGGAGCCGCCCCTTGTCTTTCTCGTTCTTCCCCTTTCTGCCTATGGCCTTGCGCTGAAACGTCACGCTGGCGCTTGGCCTCAACTCGAGGCGCTTGAGCTCGTTGACGCCGTCAGCGGGCTCTGTGTCCATGTAGTCGGTCCTGTCGTAGGCCGTTATGAAATGGGCGGCGGCCCATCGTTTGGTCACCGACATTGTCGAGCGAAGGATGCGGTTCACACGCTCGTCGAAGCTCCTGCCCAATCCTCTCTCCAGCCTGTAGCTCTTATCGCTCACAAAATTAGCAGACATCGTGAGATCCAGATCCTCGCCCAGTTTCTGATAATGCCTGCCCTGCAGATCCCACTGGGAGCGGCCCAGATTGACGTTCTTGCTGTAGGAGGAATTCAAGGAGCCTGAGAGCTTGTATCGCACGTGGTATCTGCTTTCCAGGTACGCTATCCACCGGGGTTCCCTTTCGAAGTAGTCGGCCCAGACGGCCACGTCGGAGTAGTCGTTGACCGCCCAGTAATAGCCTGCGTTCCGGACGAAGCGGCCCCTGTTTGAATTGATGCCGAATTCGATGTTAGGAATCAGGAATCCCGAATGCCTGCCGGGCTTGATGGGGAAGACGTAGAACGGCAAAGCCAGTACGGGAACTCCCTTGACGAACAGAATCAGGGGCTTCGCTATGACCTTGTCGTTGAGATATATCTTCATCCTGCTGCTCCTGAAGGAGTAATGGGGCTCCTTCAGTTCGCAGGTCGTGTACTCGCCGGTCCTCACGTTGAGGATCTTGTCCCCCACCTTCCTTATCTGATGGCCGGTATAGAATCCCTTCTCGAATCTCGTTCTCCCCTCGTATATCGTGCCCCTCGAGTTCTCGAGGTTGTAGTCCATCCGCTCACCGGTCACCTTCTCTTCGTTCTCCCAGAGAATGGGGTCGCCTGCGGCATCGAGAGTCTGTCTGTCTGAGTTGAACTCGACTTCCTGCGCGTTGAGCCTCAGGTTCCTGTACTTGAGCTCGGCGTCACCCGAGAGCTGGATAAGCTTCCTGCCTATGAGAAACTCGAGCCTGCGACTGGAGTATTCGACCTTCTCCTCCACGAAGGTGTCTGCCGACGCCGTCGAGAAGTAGTACGTACCCGAAGCACCTCCGAGAAAGGTCGCCTTCGAGGGCTTCTTGTTTTGTACTTCGAGATGAATGGTGTCCCCGGCCGCGAAGTTCCGCGTGGGCTTTCCTTCCGCCATGGACGAGTACTCGCTCTTGGCGTGCCCGAAGACGAAGACTTCCCTCACCTCTTCGTCCTCCATCACCACTCGTATCGAATCGCCGCGCACGAGACTCGTTTCGGGCTCCTCCGTCTCTGCAGCCCTGTAGCGAACCTCCGCGTTTCCGTACACGTTTACATCACGAATCTGGTCACCGTCCGAGATGAGCTCGAGGGAGTCGCCCAGCATTTCGCCGTCCTCGTCCCACACCCTGGGGGTCCCTCGCAGCACTGCACGCTCTTCGTCCTTGAAGAACTCCGCCAACTGACATTCCGCCTGCATGTCCTCCCTGGCAATGTGAACGCTGCCGCGCGCCGCGTAGACGCTTTTCTCCGCGTGGAATTCCATCTGTTCACTCACAACCACCGTCTCCCTGTTCTTCTTGTCCCTAGAGACTAGCCTGGGGTCGGACGTGAAAACGCCTATCTTGGACTTCCTGCTGTACTGAGCCTCTCCCGCCGTGACGGTGGCGTCGTTTTCGCTGTCGAATCCGACGACGTGCCCGAAGGCCTCTGCGATCTCGGTGTCCCTGTGATAGACGACCCTGTCTGCGTCTATCCTCCTCGTGCTGTCAACCAGGGACACCCTCCCCGTCACGACTGCCATGTTTTCTTTCTTCCTGAGCTCTGCCGCGTCACTCTCGAGAATCGCCCCCTTGTTTCTGATGACGACGTTCTCCTCGAGAGTGGCCACCTCTGTCTCGAAGGAGTACGTGGCCCGCCGCGAAGTCATGACCGTCTCACCATCGACTATCTTCACGCCTCCGCCGAGCGTCACCATTCTGAGACTTCGGAAGTAGATGCCCGTCACGCCAGTCATTGTCGTGCTGCCGTGCACGATTCGCGGGTTCACTATTTCAATGTAATCCGCATCGGTACCCGCCTTGCCTTTGAGATTGTCGCCCGAGATGTCAAATGGGATGGGTTCGCGCTCTTCGCAGGTGCAGGTGCGGGCGGCCGCTGCAAAGACCACGGAGAAAAGACAGAAAACGAGGAGAGCAGGACGACTCCCGATCGCCATCACTACGACTCCAAACCACGGTCGTGCCGGTTCCCAACGGCGATCATGGCGGCTCCAACCACGCCGGCATCGTCGCCGAAGGAGGCGGGCCAAATGTCCACGCACTGCCTCGACGGCCCCATCGCTCTTTTTGTCAGCGAGAGCTCGGCAGCGCGGAAGAGCGGTCTCCCTGCGTTCGCGACCCCACCGCCCACGACAATGACCTCGGGGTTGAGAATGTTTGTCAGATTGGCAAGGGCCAGGCCCAGGTAGTCCCCCACCTCTTCAAACACCCTGACGGCCAGTTCGTTCCCCTTTCTTGCCGCTTCTCCAAGGTGTTTGGCGGTAATCTCTTTCAGTGAAGTCAGGCCCGCCGCCAGCCACTCCCGCTCCCGCCGCTCTTCCTCTATCAACGCCAGTGCCCTTTGCACTATGCGGGAGCTCCCTATGAAGCTCTCGAGGCAGCCCCTGTTACCGCAGGTGCAGAGCGGGCCGTCGGGGTCAATGGTCATGTGTCCTATCTCACCGGCGAAACCACGGCTCCCCCTGTAGAGCCTACCTGCCAGCTTCAGCCCCCCTCCCACTCCTGTTCCGAGCGTCACAAAAATCGCGTCGTCTTTGTCCCGGGCTGTCCCGTAGAACCCCTCCGCCACGCTGAAGACGTTGGCGTCGTTGTCCAGGAGAACCCAGGTCCCGAGCTCCTCGGCCAGCATGCCCGCGAGAGGGACGTCCTTCCAGGTCGGAAGATTCGGCGCGGTCCTCACGATGCCAGGCCCGCGCTCTATGAGACCCGCGCAGCCGATTCCGACGGGCAGGCTCAGGTCACCCGCCTCTCCCTGCAGCTCGCGAAGGCTCAATGCAAGCCGTGCCACCGCCAGGCCCGGCGCCTCACGCTGGTCCGCCGGGAGGGACCGGCGAGAGAGCACTGTCTGATCACGCGCGACAACGGCCACCTTTATGCTCGTGCCGCCTATGTCCACTCCCACTGCCGCAGGGTCGTGGGCCGAAGAAGACATCGCTTTCCTCCGTTTGCGCTGTGGAACTGACCCCGGGTCGGGTGAGGCGCGCAGGAATCACTGAGCCGGGGATTCGAGTCTTGCCTCGCTTCTGGAATCAAACACGTGGACTCTGCTCAAGGGCGCGCTGAGCCGCACGGTCTCGCCCCTTGCGGGGAGTTTGGCGCCTGAGGTCCTGTAGACGAGCGTGACGCCGTCAATGCCGACGTGCACGACCGCCTCGCTCCCAAGGACCTCGACGAGTTCCACGTTCCCGTCGCCGAGGTCAAGAGAGGCGGCGCCAGGCGATTCTGATGGAGTCACGTCCTCCGGTCTCACTCCGACCGTCAGCTCTCCGTGCGGGCAGGCCTGCCGGACGAACTCAAGCTCGCGGGGGATCTCCAACGAAATGGAGCCGGACTCGAGCACCAACCGCCCGCCTGCCGACGTCAGCTTCCCGCTGAGCAGGTTCATGGAGGGAGTCCCAATGAACCCCGCCACGAAGCTGTCCGCAGGCCGTCGATAGACTTCCAGGGGGGCGTCAATCTGGCTCACGATTCCCTTGTTCATGACGGCGATTCTCTGCCCCATTGTCATGGCTTCCGTCTGATCGTGCGTCACATATATCATTGTCACGCCCAGGCGGGCGTGCAGTTTCACGATCTCCGCTCGCATCTGCACCCTGAGCTTTGCGTCCAGATTCGAGAGCGGTTCGTCGAACAAGAACACCTTGGGGTGCCGCACTATTGCTCTCCCCACGGCGACCCTCTGTCTCTGTCCCCCCGAGAGCGCCTTGGGCTTCCGGGAGAGAAGAGAGGCTATCTCCAGTATTCCCGCTGCTTCTCTGACTCTCCTGTCGATCTCGGTCTTGTCGAACTTGCGAAGCTTGAGCCCAAACGCCATGTTGTCGTAAACGGACATGTGGGGGTACAGCGCGTAGCTCTGAAACACCATCGCTATGTCCCTGTCCTTGGGAGCCACGTCGTTAACCAGAGTCCCATCGACGTAGACCTGGCCCTCGCTAAGCTGCTCCAAGCCTGCGACTATTCTCAGCACCGTGGTCTTTCCGCACCCGGAGGGGCCGACGAGAACGAGGAGCTCTTTGTCTCTTATGTTGAGGTCAACGTTGTTGACGGCGATAACGTCGCCGGCAAACCTCTTCGAAACACCTTTGAGAATCACTTCTGCCATGCAACTCCCCCTATGCGCGCTCCGGCTATATGCACTCCGTGGGTCCTATTCTCAGGCACCTGAAGGCGTCGCCAACAGTATAGAAGGAGCCTGTCACGCACACAAGCTCATCGTTGCGGGCGAGGGCAACTGCTTCTCGGACGGCGCCGGCGACGTTGGGCTTGATGCTCCAGCGTGAGAAACGTGCCGGCAGTCTGCGTCTGAGCTCGGCCGCCGGAAGAGCGCGGTTGCAGGATGCCTGAGTCAACACGACGTGCTCGACCCGCGGGACGATTCTCTTGAGGAATCCGCTGTGATCCTTGTCTTCCACCATGCCGACGACGGCTATGACGCGTCTTCCGCCGTAGAGCGTGCCCAGCGCATCGGCCAGCACTCGCGCGGCCTGCGGATTGTGGGCAACGTCGAAAACGAACGCGGGATTCCACCCCCGCTCTTCGAGCCTGCCCGGCCACTGAGCTTCTCCAAGGCCCGACTCAAGTGCCGCGTCGCCTATCCTGAGTCCTCGCTTCCTCAATTCCAGACACGCAAGCACGGCGCAGCCCGCGTTAGTAACCTGATGCCTCCCCCTTAGGCTCAGAAAGAGGTGCCGCGACCTCCCTTCCCAGCTCGCCCGGAAGACCGTACCCGCCCTCGAAACAAGGAGCGCCCTGGGTTTCAGGCCGGAATCCAGCGTGCGCATGCTCGCGCCGACCGACTCCGAGATCTCTTCCAACGTCTCCAGGGCCCTGCCGCGGGCGGCGGTGACCACGGGAACTCCCCTCCTCATAATGCCCGCCTTCTCTCTGGCAATCGCACTGAGAGTGCGGCCCAGGATATGCCGATGTTCGATCGCCACACCGGTTATCACGGAAACGAGGGGACTGAGGACGTTCGTGGAATCGAGCCTTCCGCCAAGCCCGACCTCGGCAACGAGGAGATCCACGTTTCTGTCGCGGAAATGCCTGAGTGCAAGCGCGGTCATGGTCTCGAAGAAGGAGTGCCCGCCCTTCTCCGCAATCGGGACGACGGACCTAAGAAGCTCGAAGGCTTCTTCCTTTGAGATGCATTCCCCGCCGATTCTGATGCGTTCCCTGAAGTCCACCAGGTGCGGAGACGTGTAGAGGCCGGTGCAATATCCCGCCCGCCTGAGGACGGAAGCCATGAGCGCGCAGCTCGAGCCCTTGCCGTTCGTGCCTGCCACGAGTGCGGAGGGAAGACGCTTCTCCGGGCTTCCGAGCCTCTTGAGTATCGTCCTTGTCCCGTCGAGGGTGAGCCTCATCCCTCTCTTCTCCAGGGCGTACAGGCGGCTCACCAGACGTTCATACTCAGCTCTCCGCATCTTTCTTCCAGAGACGTGTGCTCTTCCAGAAAAAGTCCAGCATACTGACGAGAGTGGCCTTGAGCTCGCCGCGCTCAACGATCTTGTCTATCATACCGTGCTCGAGCACGAACTCCGAGGTCTGGAACCCTTCGGGCAGTTCCTGATTGATGGTCTGTTCGATGACCCTGGGACCTGCGAAGCCGATGAGGGCACCTGGCTCCGCGATTATTATGTCTCCCAGTGAGGCGTAGCTCGCCGACACGCCCGCAGTCGTGGGGTTCGTCAGGATGGACACGAAGGGAATCCCCGCCTTGTCAAGGACAGCCAGCGCCGCCGAGACCTTCGCCATTTGCATGAGTGAGAGAATACCCTCTTGCATCCGCGCCCCGCCCGAGGCCGAGACGATGATCAGCGGACACCGAGACTGGATGCACATTTCTACGAGGAGCGTAACTTTCTCGCCGACCGCCGAAGCGAGCGTGCCCCCCATGAACGCGAAATCCATCACACCGAGTCCGACCGGATGCCCCCCGATGCGAGCCCTGCCCGTGAGAATGGACTCCTTGAGTCCCGTCGCTTCCGCGGCCTGCCTGAGTCTCTCAGGATACTTCTTGGAATCACGGAACCCGAGCGGGTCTCCCGAGACTATGTCCGAGAAAAGCTCCTCAAAACTGCCGTCGTCGCACAGGAGACTGACGTAGCTCCACGCCGAAATCCTCAGGTGATAGCCGCATTTCCTGCAGACCCAGTTGCTCCTCTCCAGTTCTTTCTGATAGATGAACTCCTGGCACTTGTCGCACTTAGTCCAGAGACCGTCGGGCATTTCCCTCTTTCTCTTCGCCCGCAGTCCCTGACTGGTCTTCTCGAGCCACGAAAGACTTTTCTGATCGTCCTCGTCCAAGTTGACTTACTCCTGTCACACGGATGTGCCTGCGGCCGCGGTGACCGCAGGTCTGGCAAACTTCACTCGTTGAGCTCAAGTAACATTACAAAGGCGTCTTCCCTATTGTCAATATAGTAGCCCTTCCGCATCGATATTGCCTTGAATCCGAACCCCTTGTACAGCTTGATGGCCGGGGTGTTGGAAACCCTCACCTCGAGCGTAATTCGCCTCACGGTCCGCCCTTCTGCGTGGCGGACCAGCGCCGCTATCAAGTGCCTGGCGACGCCCCTTCGTCTCATCTCGGGATTCGCGGCGACGTTGCCGATGTGCGCCTCGTCACAGACAAGCCACGCAACGAGGTAGCCGGCCAGCACCATCCCCTGCCTCGCCACCAGACAGATCGAGCCGGAGCTGTCTTTGAGCTCGCGTATGAAGGCCTGTCTGGGCCAGGGAGCAGGGAAGATCAATCGCTCCATCAGTGCCACCTCATCCACGTCATCAACACGCATGTTCCTGATCACCAGTGCCGGTGCCTCAGGCCTGCTTTCTTCTGAGTTCCGCATCCGAACGTCTGACATAAATCGGTTCCATGCCCGCCAGTCGAGCGCCCTCCCCCGCCAGTCGAGCAACCCCGCCCCCTCTCAGTGACCGAAGGGCAAGCAATCCAACGGCGGAGGCTCTCGGAATTCCGACGTGATCCGCCGCGAAGGAGGCGCGCGCGCCCAACCTTTTCACCACGAGTTCCCGGCAGAGCTTCACCCCGTCACCCAGAAAGGCCACGTTCGCCCGGGAAGTCTCGCCTCCGCCGGAGGCCGCCTCTTCTTCCCTGCGATCTTCCAGGAGAGCCGCTATTGTATCCACTGCCCCGTGAGGGGAGTCCGAGGAGTACTCGAGCATTTTCTCCTGCACCCCTTCGTTGTCGGAATACACGGAGTAGAAGACCTCGCGCCTTCTCGCATCCACGATCGGACACACGTACCGAAAAAGACCGGCGACGTTGAATGCCACGGCGTCCAGCGTACCCACTCCTGCCAGTGGTTTACCACAGGAAAACGCAAGGGCCTTGGCGGTGCTCAGTCCGATGCGGAGAGCCGTGAACGAACCGGGCCCCAGCGAAACTGCAAACGCATCTACTTCGGACACCCGCTTCCCCGCGGCGAGCAACAGCTCTTCGACGGCGGGCAGAACGGACTCGCAGTGCCCCTGCGGCACGAAGAGACAGGTCTCTGCCAGGACCACGTTTTCTTCCACCAGGGCCACGCTACCGAACGTCGTGGCCGTCTCGATTGCAACTACTCTCAAGGCGGTCTCTCTCACGCCTCACCGGCGTGCCTCACATTCTTGTGGCTATTTCCCATGAGACTTGACGAGCTTCTCAATCAGTCCCCCGTGTCTATCGTCCGAAGCCTCCACTTCCACGTTTCGACTTTCCTCCCCGGTGACCTCGATTCCTATTTGCACGGACGCCGGGGGGAGAAAGGACTGCAATTTCTCCGCCCATTCTATTACGGTGACGGCCTCTCCGTAAACGGCTTCTTCCCACCCCAGAGTAGCGAGGTCGCCTGCCGCCTCGACCCTGTAGAGATCAATGTGATAGACGTCGACGGGTCCCCGGTACCGGATCATGAAGGTGAAGGAAGGGCTCCTGGTTCTCTGGCGGACGCCAAGCCCCTCACACACGCCGCGCACGAGCACGCTCTTGCCCGCGCCAAGCTCCCCTCGTATGGCCACGACGTCTCCGGCGGAGAGAAACCCGCCGATCTCTCTCCCGATGCGGAGTGTCTCCTCCTCACTGCCGCTTTGCAGCGCCACTTTCAAATCGAAACTCTCCGATCGTGCGCCCGGTTCAGAGTCCACGCTCCCGGTGAGGGTCGCGAGAACGAGCCGGCTCGGGGTCCCTGCTATTTGGGCTCCAGTGTCACGCACGGAAGTATCATCTCTTCC
Source organism: Candidatus Eiseniibacteriota bacterium (assembly GCA_043797775.1). Lineage (GTDB taxonomy): Bacteria > Eisenbacteria > RBG-16-71-46 > JAFGJU01 > JAFGJU01 > JAZDPI01. Next base: position 2,507 of record JAZDPI010000088.1, on the reverse strand, counting down.
ATCGAGATGCCGCCGTGCTGGAAGCTTCCCCTGTATTGCCGCTCGTACTCGTGAAACTTGGTGGGATACACGAAATAGTAGTCTTCCTTGGCAAAGATGTAGTTCTTGTTCAGGCTGTCCGCAGGAAGCTTGAGCCTCCTCGGATCCTTCACGTGGAAGGCCTGCCTGCAGTCGCCGACCAGGTTGTTTCCGAACTTGTATCTGAGATTCGTCGAAGTCTCTCTGTCCCCGTAGACCAGAGTCGCTCTCTTGCCCAGCACTGAACCGTGGTCGCTCGTGAGAACCACAACTGCGTCCTGCTGAGACATCGCCCTGAGTATCTCAAACAGCACCGAATGGCTGAACCACGATCTCATGAGCGACCTGAAGGCCGATTCGTCGGGCGCAAGTTCCTGGAGGATCTCCGACTCCGACCTGCCGTGGGCCAGAATGTCGACGAAATTGAAGACGAAGGCCGCAAACGGGATTGCGAGGTACGTAGGTATCTGCCTTCTCGCCGCGTTGGCCTCCTCTGAATTGTAGATCTTCACGTATCTCACCTGGGCACCCAGCTTCACCCCGAGTCGCTCGACCTGCGCCTCCAGCAAATTCCTCTCGTACCTGTTTCTGCTGATCTCCTCGGGGGCATTTTCCTGCCAGTACTGGGGAAACTTCTTCATGATTTCGTCGGGGAAAAGCCCGCTGAAGATCGCGTTTCTGGAATACGGGGTGGCCGTGGGGAGTATGGAGTAGTAGTAGTCTCGGGTAACGTTGAAGTAGGGCAGGAGCAGCGGCTCCACCTTGAGCCACTGGTCCAGCCTCATGCAATCGATGACGATGAAATACACCCGTCTCTGGCGCTTCAGATGGGGAAGGATGAACCTCTCAAAGATCATCGGTGAGAGGATAGGACCGTCTCCCCCGGAAACCCACTGCGGGTATTCGGTCTCTATGAAGCTCCCGAACTCGATGTTCGCCTCCCTCTTTTGGTCCGCATGAGAGGCCTCGAGCGCCGTGTCTTCCATGTCATCCAGCCGCACGTCCCACGTGGCAAGGGCCACGTGGAGTTGTATCCATCCTGCCCAGTCGACTCCGGCCGAACGCAGAATGCGAATTCTGTTGAACCCCTCGACGTATTCCCTGGTCGATTGATCCTCAAGCAGCTTCTTCGATTCGAGGACCTGTTTGCAGGCGGTCAGAATCTGAGTGGGATTGACGGGCTTTATGAGATAGTGGGCAATTCTCTTGCCTATTGCCTCGTCCATGAGCTCCTCTTCCTCGCTCTTGGTTATCATTATCACCGGAACTGAGGGATCGATGTCCTTTATGAGCCCGAGAGTCTCGAGTCCCCCGAGCCCCGGCATCATCTCGTCCAGGAGGACCACGTCGAACTTCTCCCTGGAGACCATCGAGATCGCGTCGTCTCCGTTGGAGACGGGAGTGACTGCGTAGCCCCTTCCCTCCAGAAAAAGGATGTGAGGCCTGAGAAAGTCTATTTCGTCATCCACCCAGAGGATTTTCCTCTTCTCGGCCGGCAAACTGTCCCCCTCTCTCTACACGGGAAAGGACATCACAACGACCGCTCCCTTGCCGGGCTCGGTCGACTTTATCCAGATCTTTCCACCGTGATACTCTTCCACGATCCTCTTGGCAAGCGTCAACCCGAGTCCCCATCCACGCTTCTTCGTGCTGAAGCCGGGGGAGAATGCCTTGCTGCGCTCGGCCGGAGTCATCCCGCGTCCGTCGTCGGAGAACAGGAGTTCCACGGTCTCGTGCTCGGGATTGCGCCTGACTTCGACCTCCATTCGCCCGCCCCTGGCTTCGGAAGCGTCCACGGAGTTCTTGAGCACGTTCTCTATCGCCCATTCCATCAGTTCTCTGTTGACGTTCACGAAGGGAACCGCCTCGTATTTCTCGACGACCTGAAGTTCGTGGCCCAGCGTCGGCAACCTCTTCTTCAAGTACTCGACGGCCTCTCTGACCAGGGGCACTACGTCCTGGCATTGGAGCTTGGGCGCGGAACCGACGTTGCCGAAGCGACACGCCACTTTCTGGAGCCTCTCGACGTCGCTCTCCATCTCATCGACGAGCTGCTCGAAAAGCTGTCGCTCGACTCGTATGTCCGGGCCGGAATCTGTGGTCTTCTCGACCCTGTCTTTGATGATTTCTATCCAGCCCATGAGTGACGAAATCGGAGTCCCGAGCTGGTGAGCAGTCTCCTTTGCCATGCCCACCCAGATGAACCGTTGTTCGCTGAGTTTGAGGCTCTTGAAACCCACGTACCCGAGTGCCACGAAGAGAAAGACGGCAAGAAGCTCCACGATGGGTACCCATCTCATCTCCTTGACGATCTCGCTCTCTCCGTAGTGAACGTAGCCCAAAGGCAGTGACCCCCCCGGCGGAATCATCGGAATCGGAGGATTGTTCTCGTCAAGCTCGCGCACGATTCTCACGACGTCACCGAGCGGTCCCGCGGGAGGATTCTTGAGGTCCATTCGGGCCGCCTCGTCCTCCGAGACGGCATCGAC
>JAZDPI010000071.1:0-3416 GCA_043797775.1 Candidatus Eiseniibacteriota bacterium | reverse complement strand
GTTTCTTGCGGTGTCCTTGAGACTTTCCCCCTTGGCGACGCTGCTGCCGGCCGTCGAGAAATTCACGGTGTCGGCACTGAGTCTTTTCTCGGCCAGCTCGAAGGAAATCCTGGTCCTCGTACTGGGCTCGAAGAAAAGGTTCGCGATGGTCTTGCCCCTGAGCGTCGGAACCTTCGGGATCGGTCTTTCCAGGACCTCCTTGAAGGACCTAGCGGCGTCCAGAACGCGCTCGATCTCTTCCCTTGTGAGCTCCTCGAGTCCCAGCAGGTCTTTTCTGCCTTTCGAGGTCAAAGTCTGAAACACCTCCTCGAGTGACGCGTACCGCTACACCGCCTCCCCAATCCCGACCGAGTCCACGCCGTCCTCCTCCTTCACGTTGACAGCGACGATTTCCTTTCTCGCCGTGGGAAGGTTCTTCCCGACGAAGTCGGCTCTCACCGGCAGTTCCCTGTGACCCCTGTCCACAAGCACCGCCAGCTGGATGGCCCTGGGCCTCCCGAAGTCGATTATTTCATCCAGCGCGGCCCTCACCGTGCGCCCGGTGAAGAGAACGTCGTCCACCAGCACGACGACCTTGTCCGTTATGTCGAACGGTATCTCGGTCGACCTGACGAGCGGGGCGGGGCCGATTTGCTGCAGATCATCCCTGTAGAGTGTGATGTCCACTATTCCGATGGGCACTTCTGTTCCCTCGAATTCTCTGATGTTCTGCTGAATCCGCCTGGCAAGCGGGACTCCACGCTTGCGAATGCCTATGAGAACGAGTCCCTCCGTGCCTTGATTCTTCTCGACTATCTCGTGAGCGATTCTCGCGAGTGCCCTCGCGATGGCCTTGTCGTCCATTATTTCTGCTTTCTCGACGAACTTCACTTCATCCTCCGGGCAAAAAAAGAAACCTCCTCGCTCCTGGCAAGAAGGTGTCGGGCAGAATCGACGGTCGGCATCAAGCATTTCCCCTTGCTGGCCTCTCGGAGCCAGCTTAAAAGGTCAGGCTTCGTGCGTATTTCCTTTCTCGAAGAGTCTATCAGTTCCACTCAGGCGGTGCAAGAGCTTTCTTGCCGTTGGCCGGTCCCAGTGTCGCTGCAACGGCGCGCGGACACGGCCACGCCGTCAGAGCCCACATCTACCGCGTCAGCCGACTTCCACGGCGCATCAGCCGGCTTCCGTCGCGTCCCGGCCCCCTGCCTCACAAAGCTGGGAAAAGTCTGCCAGCATCAGGAACTCAGACCTCACGAGAGAGAGAAGCCCCAGCCTGCGCGTGCGCACGGTTTCGTCGGGATCCATGACAAGGACGCCGTCAAAGAACGCGTCCACGGGAGCCTTGAGCGCCACGAGCCTCCCAATGGCGGCCGCGTAGTCTCCACCCTCCACTTCTCTGGAGATGAGACCCGAGACTTCCCGGAGTTTCCCCAGCAGCTCGCGCTCCACGGCCTCGGTCAACTGGCGTGCTTCCGGAGTCGCGTAGCTCCGGCCCTTGAGAATGTTGGAGACCCGCTTGAAGGAAATCACAACGCTCGAGAAGTCGGCGTTCGACTTCCAGCGCGCCACGGCCTGCGCCTTGAGCCAGCTTCTGCGAGGGTCGTCCCAGTCCCGGGACAGGACGGAGGCTGCGACGTCCTGTTCAATCCCCTTTTCGGAAAGCACGAAGGAGAGCCTCTGAGCCAGGAACGCCTCCAGATCTGCCGTCGAGACGTGCGCGGACCCAAACTGATTCTTCAGAAGCTCGAAGGTCTTCCCGACGGCCTTGGACAGCGAGAAGCGCAGATTCTTCTCTATCAGGATGCGCATCACACCATTGGCCTGTCTTCTCAGGCCGTAGGGGTCCTCGGAACCAGTCGGGATCTTGCCCGTGCAGAAGCAGCCGACTATCTCATCCAGCCTGTCCGCAATCCCGACCGCGCAGCCTTCAAACCCGTTCGGAAGAACGTCTCCCGGAAATCGCGGCAGGTAGTGCTCCCTCACTGCCCGGGAAACGGCCTCAGGCTCACCGGCCTTCCTTGCGTATTCCCCTCCGATGATGCCCTGAAGAGTCGTGAACTCCTTCCCGTCTCTCACCATCTCGCTGACCAGATCGGTTTTGCACAACAACCCCGCCCGCCTTGCGGCCTGAGCTCCGGACGGGTCCCAGCAGGACACGACGAAGTCCGAGAGCTCCGCAAGCCGGGTACTCTTCTCGTAGAGAGAGCCCAGCGACTCCTGCCAGACGACGTGCCTCAGAAGCTCGAGCTGTTTCTGAACGCCGATGGTTATGTCCTTCTCCCAGTAGAATCGCGCGTCGTCGAGCCGGGCCTTCAGCACTCTCTCGTTTCCGAGGCGCACGTTGTCGAGCCCGTCAGTGCCGCCGTTTCCCATTGCGACGAAACAGGGAAGAAGATTGCCGTCGGCGTCTTCCACGGCGAAATAGCGCTGATGCTCGCGCATCGCGATGACGACTACGTCGCGCGGCAGCTCCAGAAAGCCTCTGTCGAAGGTGCCCACGACGGCGACGGGGTATTCGAGCAGGTTGGACACGATGGAGACCAGCTCGGGATCCTCCACGAGCTTCCCGCCCTTCTTCTTTGCTTCTTCGGACGCGATCCGCTCGACGAGGCTTCGACGCTCGAGCGGGTCTGCCAGCACGAAGGCGGCCCTTAGCTTCTCAACGTACTCACGGGGATGTTCGAGCGGGATGGACTGCCCTGCGCGGAATCTCCCCCCGGCTGTGCACCTGTCCGAACGGACACCGGCCGCTTCAAACGGAACTACCTCCGCGTCCAGCAGTGCCAGGATCCAGCGTATGGGGCGGCCGAATCTGACCGCCGGGTCTGCCCACGTCATGGTCTTGGGAAAGCTGACGGAGAGGACAACGGCCGGGAGGATCTCCTCAAGCACCTTTCGCACCTCCCTTCCCTCCTCCTTCACGACCGCACAGGCGTACGCACCCTTCTCCGTCTCTCTCAGGACCAACTCCTCCACGGGCACACCCTGGCTCCGGGCAAAGCCCTTTGCGGCCTGGGTGGGCAATCCGTCCTTGTCGTAGGCCACTCTGGCCGCCGGGCCGATGACCTCTCTCTGACAGTCCTCCTGCCTGGAAGGGAGCTCTCTCGCGAGAACGGCAAGGCGTCTGGGCGTCGAAAGACCCCGGATCGAGGAACAGGAAATCCGTCGCGCCTCTAGCTCCGCGGCGATTCGCCCTCGAAGCTGCTCCAGCGCCGGTCCTATGTAGCTCGCAGGGAGCTCCTCCACGCCGATTTCAAGAAGAAAATCCACGCTCACGACCTCCGTGCGTCTCGTTCCGAGTCGGGCTCCTCTGAGGCCGGGCGGGGGACGAGAAGAGGAAACCCCATCTCCTCCCTCTGCTTCAAGTAGGCCAGGGCCGCCCGCCTGGCGAGACGCCTCACACGCGTGATGTAGCCGACTCGTTCCGTGATGCTTAT
>JAZDPI010000025.1:0-3252 GCA_043797775.1 Candidatus Eiseniibacteriota bacterium | reverse complement strand
ATGTCGGGAAAATGCCTGGCAAGACCTGCGCTGACGGCCCTCACAACGTGCGCAATAGTCTGCGCGTTGTTGTAGCTCGGGATTCCAACCACCAGGTCGGCGCTCTGGATCTGCTTGATCCGTTCCAGCGCGGACTTGTCCAGCGTTTCCTTTCGAGTCATCTTCGGACTCCCCGATTCGCTCTGAGCCGTCCTCGCAACCACCAAGCTATATCTCCGGCCCACGTGATTCGCGCGGAAATTCTTTGTCGAGCAGCGCCAGCGTCTCGAATCTCCTTATCGCCGATACGACTTCCTTGTTCGTGTGTGCCCTCATGACGGAATCAATGAACCTGGCGTCCTCCACAAGCCTCGAGGTGGCCGCGAGAGTGCCGAGATATGCCTCCTTCTCGCGGGCAGGGCAGGCAAGAAGGAAAACCAGCTTGACCGGATTGCCGTCGATGGCGCCGAACTCCACTCCCTTCTTCGAGCGGCCGATGCAGATCGCGCTCTCCCTCACCAGATCCGAGATTGCGTGAGGAATGGCCAGTCCCATGCCGATTCCGGTCGAAAGCACTCCTTCGTGGGCAAGCATGGCGTTCAGCAGAGCCTGAGCGTCCGTCACAAGTCCCTCTCGTTCGAGACACGAGACCAGCTCCTCCAAGACACCCCTCTTGTCGGTTGCCTCCAGATCCAGCCTCACCATGTTCTCTCGCACGAGATTACAGACGCGCGCGACGCCCACCTTTCGAGCGCTTCGCACTTCGTTCACCAGAATCAGGTCGTCTTCCATTATGCCCCTGGCCTTCTGATACGCGCCTATCGTTATCATGGGCGGCCGCTGGGTCCCTTCGATCGCCTGATTCTGGAGTCTGTAGAACTCGTCTTCCTTCGTGATCACGTTCATGCTTCGGTTCAATTCCTCAAGGATTGCCAGCTTGCCCTGTTCTTCGGCTTTCGTGAGCAGTACCGTCAGGATCCTGTGGGACATCGTTCTGAGGCTCTCTAAATCTTGATTCCTGTGCACTCGAACCTCCAGGTCCACCTGGGCAATGGTCCTCAAACCGAATCGTCTCTCTATGTCGAGAAGAAGCCCTATTTCGACACCATAGCCTGTGAAGAAAGGAAGCCTCTCCAGCACGGCTCTGCGCCCCGCGTATTCCCCGGAGAGCGGCTGCGCCAGCCCGGACAGCCTCGGGAAAAGCAGATTGAGCACCGGCCTCGCGACGAGCTCCGTCACTCTTCCGCCTCCGGTCGGGGAGAGCTTCCTGCCCACGGCCAGCGGTCTCTTGTAGAAACCCTTCACGTACCCGATGCTCTTGTTCGTGAGAAGCGGCCCCACGAGCCCGTACACGAACCGCGGGTGAATGTTGCGAATGTCGGAATCCACCCAGACAACAATGTCGCCCTTGAGCAGGTAGAGACTCTTCCACAGGTTCTCCCCCTTGCCGTATCGTGCCCCAAGTTCGGGGAGATGGTCCGACGCAAGGAAGACCTGCGCCCCCTCTTTCGCGGCGATCTCCCTGGTGCCGTCGGTGGAACCGCTGTCAACAACGGCGATCTCGTCGATCAGGGGAAACTTGTTCATCAGCTCAGTTCGTATGAGCCTAATCTCCTTTCCGACCGTCTCTTTCTCATTCAGAGTGGGAAAGCAGACGCTGACTCGGAGCCCTTGCCTCTCCTTGAGAGCCACGAGCTTGGAGATGTCTTTGAACTGGCTGTGATGAAAGGTCCGTACCGCCAACCATCTGTCAAGCAACATAAACTCCACCCTGCCGGGAAGGCAGTTTTCGCGGTCTGCCAGCAGTCCGGCTTCCTGCATTGACGTCGGGACTGATCTTCGACGGCGGAATCGCCGGGCCGGGGATGCGGTCTGTGAAAGAGCCGTGTGGGTCCACGTCCGCCAGGCGCGAGTTGGAATCAAACCGCAGGGTGTGAGCGCCCGTGTTATTGTGTTATTAGGCCCACGGTGCCAGGCCGCCAGCATACCAGCCACCGGCCGGATAGTCAAGGGGCCGCGCCGACTCTGCGCAAGCGGCAGGCACGGGGCAATACTACCGGGTGCCTCCCGGGGACGGCTGGTCCACCCGCGCCCAGTCAACTCTGTACGCCGAGTAGAAGAACGCGCCGGGCCTTGTTATCCCGAGGTTGCTCACTCTTGTTGTGATAAGCGGTCGGAGCGCCGGGCGGAGGCTTGGAAGTTCCAGCAGCCTCCACGGTTCCCTCGCGCGGTCGACAACGTAGTCAGGGCGCACCACCTCGGCAAACAGAAACCCGGTCAGGATCTGGTCAAGGTCGTGGTCCTTCATGATGGGAATCACCTCGGGTGTCACGAGTCCTCCCAAGTCGACCACCCTCCTGTCCGAGTAGTAGCCGAACGCCCCTATGTCCGGTATCGCGACTGAACATTCGGGCGGCGAATGCCGCGCAAACCACTGCCCGAGATGGACCAGAGAAGCCTTCATGTCCCTGGTGAAGGAGTGGGTGTGAGGGTAGGCCACAAAAGCGAGCACGTAGAGGTTGACGAGCACGCACGCCCCGCAGGCCACGGCCACCGCCGTGCGAAAGAAGCGGGCAGACAAAGCCTGCCTCTGCACAATCCACTGCAGCGACACGAAGCCGTAGAGGACCACGAGAGGTATGATCGGCACGAGATATCGCGAGATCACCTGGACGTCGCGCACAACGTAGGCCGCGGGCACGAGCAGGGTCCACGCCACGGCCACCGGCGTAACGTTGTCCAGCGAGGCGTGAAACCTCCGTGCCCTCAGCGCTGCCGCGAGGCCTGCTGCCACAAGGAGCAACTCGATGCCGCTCGTGGAACCCAGAATCTTGGCGATCGTAAAGGTTCCGGAGGTGAGACTCTCCCCCGTCACAAATCTACCAGCCTTCACGGCGACCGTGTTTGGCGTCATCCGTCCGAATTGAAGGTAAGCGAACGTGAGCCAGGCGGCCCCCACGCACAGAACGGGGGCGGCAATGGAAAGGCTCCGTGCTCTCAGCGCTCCCTGCGTCCTTAGCCCCCTCACGTCCCTGAGGAGCACGAAGAGAAAGCAGAGCAACGGCAACAGGACGACCTCAGGTCTCACCAGAATCCCCAGAGCCAAAACCCAGGGCGCGCGGCGAAAAGAAGGGGAGCTCAATTCCGCCGCAAAGACGTAGAGAGCGACGACGGTCCAACAGGCCACCAGAGCCGTCTCCATACCCGACACGCCCCACCTCACCGACCATGCGTTCACGGCCCACACCACCGCCGCGGCTCTCGACACATAGC
>JAZDPI010000003.1:0-4121 GCA_043797775.1 Candidatus Eiseniibacteriota bacterium | reverse complement strand
AGGATGCAGCTTTCTACGAGAGGACGCTACGGACTTCGAGCCATGCTGGAGCTGACACGGGATTTCGAAATCGGGCCCGTGTCCCTGCGCACAATCGCTGAACGCCAGGGCCTCTCCGTCGATGGTAAGGATGGCAAGAGACATCACAAAACTCGTTGGGAGAACCCCACTCGTCGAACTCCATCGCATAGGAAAGGGTCTGCCGGTGGCGATAATCGCAAAGCTCGAGTCATTCAATCCTTGCTCCAGTGTCAAGGACAGGATCGGCCTTGCCGCGATCGATGCGGCCGAACGTGAAGGGCACATCGGCAAAGACACCGTCGTCCTTGAACCCACAAGCGGTAACACCGGAATCGCGCCGGCCTTCGTGTGCGCGGTGAGGTGTTGTGCTCCCCGACACTGGAGAGCGATACCTGAGTACGTGGCTGTTCGAGGAAGAGAACGAGGTGCGTGGTGAGTAAAACAGGTCCCAACGAAGTCGGAGTCGGCAGCGGCGACGAAAACGAGAGCGTTCTTCTGCGCGTCGTGGAGGAACTGTGTGCCGCCAACGAGCCTCCACGCAGCCCGATCACGAGACGTCCACACGGGCAGTCTCTCCCCTCACGTGATGTTGTCATTCGAATAGTTGAAGCGCTGAGGTCGGTCATTTTCCCCGGCTACTTCGGCACCTCTGACCTGAGCGCCGAGAGCGTGCCGCCCGGCAGTCGCATCGCCCAGGAGCGAAGTCACTAGGGCACGGGCCCTCTCAATGTCTGTCTCAGCGCCTCTTTATCTGTGATGACAATTTCTTTCGAACTCGACCCGATGATCCCGCGTTTCCGAAACCTGCTCATCACACGGATCGTAGTCTCCACGGTAGTCCCCACGATATCTGCGATGTCCTGGCGTGTGAGGCGGACGTCTATTCTGGTGCCCCCGGGCACGGGCGAGCCGTGTCTTTCGGAAAGCCCGAGGAGAAGCGAAGCGATTCTCTGCTCTACCCGTCCCGACGCGAAGTTGATGATCATCTCGTGAAGTTCCACGAGCTTCTTTCCCAGAAACGCTATGATCTCCCTAGCCAGCCCCTTGTTTGTATCGAGCAGGGAGAGGAAATCGTCCCTCGACATGGCGTGGACTTCAGTGTCCTCAACAGCCTGCGCCGAGGCGATTTGGATCCCCGCAAGAAGACCGCTTGCCCCACAAACGTCGCCCGCTGTGAGAATTTCCAGGACTATCCTTCTCCCCTCGGGTGATTCCCTGAAGACCTTTATGCTTCCTTTCCTAATCGCATACAGATAGCAGGAAGGCTCGCCTTCCCAGAACACGTATTCTCCCTTTTCGAAGCGTCTTTCAGTAAACCTCCGGGAGATAGCCAGAAGCTCGGGGCCAGACAGATTCGCGAAGAAGGGGATCTTTCTTATGATAGAAACTCTCGGGTCTTTTCGTTCCATCGCCTTTGTCTTGCCAGGATTGCCGCATACCCCCTAGAATGTCGTGCTCAAGCTTACCACCAGGTTTCGCCCGGGTTCAACCACTGGATTGTACGGGCTGCTGGCATTGTAGGGCTCGCTGTAGGTTTCGTTGGTCAGATTGTTGATTCTGACTGCCAGAGTTTGTCCCTTGAAGAGCCTCAGAGAGCTTTCCAGGGACAAGAGAGTGAAACTGGGCGTCGGCAGTCGGTCTATGTATTTCCCCTCAGAGTCCTTCGGCACCCTGTTCTGCTCAGCGACGTACCTGAGGTTGCTTTCTATCCTGAATCGGTCATCCCGTTGTTTCCATCCCAACCGAACCACCAGCTTGAGGGGAGGCACGAAAAGGGGCTGGTCGAGGGTGGTGTTGTGTCCGCGCGTGTAGGTCACGTTGCAGAAACCGAAGAAATTTCTCGGAAGGGTTCCCTTGAGCTCCGCTTCAACTCCGCGTATCTGGGCCTTTGCGATGTTGATATAATGCCACTCGTCCAGGAATTCGCCCGGACTCACTTCCACCGAATCCCCGGTCGACTCCAATTCGATGAAATCCCGAAACCAGCTCTGAAAGAACGCGACAGAGCCCCCGAAATGGGTTGAGCTGAATTTGACTCCGAGATCTGTGTTGGCACTTTTCTCCGGCTTAAGATCGTAATTGGGAATTACGAATTCACTTCCAGAGGCCCTTCCAAAAAAGTACTTCTCGACCACGTTGGGGGCCCTGTACGCGCTCGCGACGTTTCCCACGAGGTTTATGTGATTTGAGAGCCTGTGCACAAGTCCCAGACTGCCGTTCAATGAACTCAGATTCTGAGTCCTTGACTCGAATGGCTGGGGTGGTACGAGTCTTGTGTCCATGTAATCAGGAGTCCTTTCGGTCCTGGTTCGAAAGTAGTCGTATCTGAGCCCCGACGTAACAACGGACCTCTCCAAAAGGCTCAGCTCGTTAGAGAGGAAGACGCCGATCGCGTCCAGATTGTTCTTCGGAACCGTAGAGCTTTCATCTTCGATGTCGAAGACGACGGTGGTGTCGTTGAGCGACATCGTCGTCCTTGATATCCTGTTGCCGTCAACAGACTCACGATGATATTCAAATCCGAGTATTGAGAATCTGTCCTTGGACGTCAGAAAGAGCTGCTGAAAGGAAAGCCCTTGCCTTTCCACTTCTGAGAAAGTCTGACTGAAGGAATTTAGCTTCATACCGGGGCCGGCAGGGATTGTGAGATCAGAATCGAACTCCTTGGCCAGCTTCTGATAGTAGGCCCCGGCTCTCAGAGAAGGCAGGCGAGGAGAAAGGTTCTTGGCCTCGTATTCCAAGGCCACCTTGTCCCTGTTGTGAAATGGGAAGAAAAGTCTGGGCATCTGTTCGTTGGGAGTTCCAGGGTAGCCGATTTCGTCGGCTCTAAACCTGATGACATCCAGCCCGAGACGATGCTTCCCAAGGAAACCGTAGTCGGCCTTGAAATTCAAATCGTCCGCTCTTCCCAGGCCGGAGTTGATGACGGTGCCGTCCGGAGATTTGTAGTCTGAGGCCTCTCTGAAGCCGCCACCCAGAAGAAAATCGAGACTACCAACCTTGCTGCCGAACTCAAGACGCATCCGCTTCTGCTCATCCACTGTTGCATACCCCAGTTGAAGCCTCCCGGCCAGCCCGAGGCCAAGGGGTCCGGAACCGGAGGCCACGGGCTTTCTGGTTATGATGTTTATGACACCGCCGAGCGCATCCGAGCCATAGAGCACGGAACCGGGGCCGTGGACCACTTCCACTCTTTCTGTTTGATCGACGTCAAGCAGGGCGAGCTCTGCACCCGAGAACGTCGATTCTCTCGTGTTGTTAAGCGGTTCACCATCGACCAGGATCAGCACTCGGCTACCGAACATCCCCCGGATGACGGGCCTCGTTCTGAAAGGGCCTGCATCACTGAGATCCACCCCCGGCATGTCGCGGAGAAGATCGCTGAACGTCTGCGGGGTTCCTCGCTCTATTCCGTCCCTTGTAGCGATTGAGACAGTCTGAGGAAGCGCGAACGAGTTTCGCTCGTACCGACTGGCAGTGACGACAATTCGCTCCAGGTAATACGTGGGGACTTGAGTGCTGTCAGAACTTGAGACGTCCGAGCTCTCCACCCACACGGGCACGTTGGAGAAAGACCTCTGAACAAGAATGAGGGACGAAACCGCGGTAAGAACGGTGAACACAAGGTAGATCCTCGACATCCTCTTCTCCTTTCCTTGGCGGCGTCGCGCGCTGGGCGCGCGGGCGTAGCGTGTGTCGGCGGCGCGAGAGATGGCCCCGCGTGCTGGCGTCGTGTGACGCGGTCACGTGTGAGCGCCAGTTTGCATGCCTGTAATTCTGACGCATAGACTGACGATGTGCGTATGACGTCCGTCATAAGAGTGGTGTTGTCCATTATGTGAGGGGAGGGGGTGAAGTGGCCTTGCCCGCGTGGAGTCGGTCAAACATCTCTTGAATCGACCTGTTGGCTCGCCCAGCCAGAGTCAGATGAGTCTACCATGTCTTCCGGCGTAGGACGATGAGCAGTTGACACGTCGCGACGCTGTCCGCTCACAAGATAATGGTTGTCGACGTTCGCGAGAAAATGCTTACAAGGGTCAGGGTCATGTTCGCCGTGACTGAAGCGACCGTGCTGAAGACCGATGTGGTCCATCTGCTGA
>JAZDPI010000009.1:0-4013 GCA_043797775.1 Candidatus Eiseniibacteriota bacterium | reverse complement strand
CTGCCTCGAGTTTGGCGACACTCCTTATGGCAGTCATCGCCTGGCGGCAAAACCGATGACCGACATCAACCGAGGCCCTGGTTGTTACCACCAAGTGTGTCCGCCGCTCATGATAGCCCACCAAGTGTGTCCGCCACTCAGTGTCAAGTAGCTGAGCATTGCGGCGATCAATGAATAGATGAATTTCGGCATAACCCAGCAGCCACCTCCTTCGGGGCAGTAGAAGCTGCCAAAACAACTGAACGGTCAGATGGCCGCTTCGCTCCAGTTACGCCGCTTCGCTCCAGCCTCAGATTGATGTCGGTCTTAGTTCATACTCCACCGGTTCCTTCAGGCGCAGATTGCCGAAAACCCTGTTGACTGCGTCCAGCACAGCATAAACGACGCTCTGATGCAGGTTCTGTGCTACGACAGCAGACCCCACTAGAGTCCTATCGGTTCTGCCCCAGAGAAACTTGACAGTAGCCACGACTACTTCATCTGGTCCTAGCCGTATCACCTCCACGTCGCTCAGAGAAAACGCACATTCCTCTGCTACGAACTGCCTCACGCACTGCAGGGTCGCGGCGGCAGTCAGCCTGTTCACATCGTGTTGGTCACACGAGCCTTCCGCGAACCCGGCGGCTTCATGGGTATCCAGCCAAAGCTCCACTTTGGCCTGCCCCCTAACCTCCGAGAAACTGACGTTGACGCTTCCAAATCGCACTCTTCGAGTGTGGTTCTCTGAATCACAAAAATCGGCTACGCTCAGCTCGGGGATGTCCTCGCTGTCAACAGGTCCCCTCTTCTGAGCGACGCTCACGCACCTGTGATCAACCCGAATCCCCAGCTCAGCCTCGAGGACTGACTCCACGTCCCTTACGAGTTGCTTGGGTGAGCGACTGCTTGCAGTAGTAACGTGAATCTCGGCTATCTCCCCGGCATCCGCCAGGACGGAAACCGCCGAGACATCCCGCAGCCTTCGGAGTACACTCTCGGCCCTCAGAGCGAGTTGAGGTTTCTGCAGCACGTTAGCCAAACTAACCCTCATCCTTCTGTCGTGAGAATACCCATCTAACAGAGGCCAATATACCATGCTGCATCTCCCGGCGCAAGGGCAAAAAACCAAACGCCCTTGGGGCGTCCGCACGCCTGCCAGCTGCACGTATACACGGACGTGTGAGTGCGGCCTGCGAATCGTGACCTCGTTACGCGGCGCGCGGACACCCGGCTACGCTGCCGTCGGGACCATGTAGGCAAGACCCATGCCCGTCCGTTCACAGAGAAGCCAACGGGCGTCGAGTCCAGTCTATTGCAGTAATTAGCGTTGCGAGAGTGATTCGCCTGTGGTTGCTGGGTTCCGGTTCGGGCCTGCAGAAATCGGAACTGCCCTCACGAGCAGGCCCGGGTCCATGTTATCTCATTGTATATCTGGAGATTACGCTTGATAACCTCGTTCCACAAAACGGGAACCAAGTTCCCGACTCGGCCACGGCTGAACGACTCGCCGCCGGGCTTCGGCCGGAGGGAGCACTTGTCCTCAGACAGGACGGCTGGGACCGGCCCCTCCCTCATCAAGACGCATCCGTTCCACCATCTTGAACAGGCCCCTTCTGCTCAGTCCGAGGGCGTGCGCGGCCTTTGTTCTGTTACCGGCATATCTTGTGAGCGCCCTGGATATCTCGGCCCGCTTCAGAGATTCGACCTTTGCCGCCAGAGTTCCTGGTCCGGCGTCTGCCTCGGCATCAAGCCCGGAATCAGACGGCCAGAGGACTTTCTCAACGTCTGCCTGTGAGAGCGAGGCTTTCCGAGGCGCGTCGATTGCCAGTAGCTGGATCCTGTTCCTCAACTCCCGCACGTTCCCGGGCCACGAGTAGTCCTGGAGAGACTCTATGGCTCTTGCATCCAGCTTGATCAGTTTGCCATGCAGGCCTGCGTACGTCTCAACGAAATAGTGCGCGAGCACCGCCACGTCGCCGATTCTCTCTCGCAACGGCGTGACCGTGAGCACGGCCTGAGCGAGTCGGAAGTAAAGATCACGACGGAACGTACCCCTCTCGACTTCTCCCCAGAGCTCCTTGTTGGTTGCAGAGACGATCCTCGCCCGCAACGTCCTCTGCAGTGTCTCGCCGACTCGACGATAGCAGCCATCGTCAAGAACTTGCAGCAGCTTCGCCTGCATTCGGGAGTCCATCTCCCCTATCTCGTTCAAGAAGAGCGTGCCTCCCTGCGCATCCTCGAGTATTCCCTTCTTCTCGGCCACCGCTCCGCTGAAGGCCCCCTTTGCGTAGCCGAACAGCTCGCTCTCCAGGAGTTCTCCGGGAATGCTCGCACAGTTGAGCTCAACGAAGCATCGCCCGTGGGCCTCCTCGTGGCTCTTGAAGACGTACGCGAGAAGGTTCTTGCCCACGCCCGTTTCTCCCTGTATGAGGACTCTCGTGTCCGTAGCGCAGAGCCTTTCTGCAAAGCGTACGACACCCAGAAGTGTGGAGTCACAAGTCACGAACCCGTGAGTTGAGAATGTACCTTGCCCAGAACGGCCATCCACGGCGACGGACGGCCCGTCGGCCTCAGGAACCACCCAGGCACGCTCCAACTCCTTCTCCGCCTGTTCGAGAAGCGAGTGCGTTCCGAGTTCCGCGAACAGCCCGGCGGCCCTCGTGAGAGCCCTCCGCGCTTCGTTTACGCTGCTCTCAACCAGGACACCGTGGAGAAGGAAGCGCCCCAGACTCAGAAGACATCGCGCAAGGCCATACCTGTTTCCGACGGATTCGAGTCTGACGGTGGCGGATCTGAATGCGACAGCGGCACTCCGCCTCTGGCCCTTCGCTGCCCTCAGTCGGCCAAGCAGCGCGATTGCCTCGGCTTCCTCGTACGCGTCGCCCAACGAACAGCAAAGCTCCAGGCAACGCTTCAGGGCCTTGTGAGCACCCTTCAGGTCACCCTGCTCCAAGAGGGCTTCGGCCCGGCGCCGCTCCACTTCTGCCACTATGTCACCTTCGGGAGCAATGCTCTGCGCGATGTCCAATGCTCGGTCCAGACTCTCGAGGGCTGCCGTCGCGTTCCCCGACATCAGCTCGCTCTCTCCCGTGAACTCGTGAGCGAGCGCAAGCTCTCGCATGAGTCTCTCCTTTTCGGCGATCAACCGCGCCTGCTCATAAAGCGTGCTTGCGGACGGAGAATCCCCCAGGAGACGCGCACAGTTTCCCATGGCAATGTAGACTGCGGCGCACGTGTGCTGATCACCGATCGCCACTGCCACCGATAGGGCTTCTTCAAGAAGGCTCTTTGCCCTTTGCCACCGACAAGTCCTGTAATGGACTAATCCCAGGTTCAGGAGCCTGTAGGCCGTCTTGCCGTAGTTCCCAATCTCTCGGTCGAGCTCGAGGGCGCGCTTGAGGTGATCAGAAGCCAACTGCCACTCGCACCGATTCTTGTGCAGAAGCCCCAGATTGTTATGTGCCACGGCGATTCCTGTCTTGTCCTTGAGCCTCTTGTAAACAGCCAGGGCGTCTTCGAAATGCTCCCTGGCGGCCTGCGGCTGGCCCAGCCTGAGGTAGCTCTTCCCCAATGCGTTGTGACACTCGGCCGCAGAGCGCTCGTCTGCCATCTCGATGGAAAGGTCGAGCGCCGCCTCAGCGGCGGTAGTGGCAAGGGCGTAGTTGCCCAATTTCCAATGGACGTGCGAAAGCAGAAGGCCGAGCCCCAATTGAAGTCCCTTCTCAGGGTTCTGGCCAAGCTCCGCTGCGAGCAACTTGCACCTATCGAGGGCTTCTTCACACCGCGAGCGCCTTATGAGACACTCCACGGTCTTCATCTTGAGCCGGATTCTCTTTGGCTCCGGAATGCCGATTCTTGAGGAGTGCGACAGAATCTCTTCCAGGTATTCCAGCGCCGGCTGGTAGCCGTCCTGGCTCAGGTAGAGATCCGCGAGAAGCTCGAGACGCTCCAGGTATTCCGTACTGGCGGAGACACTGCGGAGAATCTCCAGCCTTTTCTCTATTCTCTGAATATCAGGAATTTCGAAAATCATG
>JAZDPI010000351.1:0-10363 GCA_043797775.1 Candidatus Eiseniibacteriota bacterium | reverse complement strand
CTGGCACATTCCATGGCCGAGCCACGAAGCGTTCCGCGTCTGCCCTCAGAAATGCGAGATCTTGGACGGCTTGCTGGCAAACGATCTCCTGGGGTTTCACATTCGCTATCACTGCAGCAATTTTCTGGACGTCATCGACAGGGAGATAGAGAGCAAGATCGACCGCGAGCGTCTGTCCATCGTACGTGGAGGTCACGAGACCCTCGTTCGGGCCTATCCCATCAGCGTGGACTTCGAGGGAATAAGCAGGGCGGCAGGCTCGCCGCAGGTCCTCGAGGCGCAGCAAGCTCTGATTGAGGAATACGGACTCTCCGACTGCAAGGTGCTGCTGGGGCTGGATCGCATCGACTACACGAAGGGCATACCGGAGAGGCTTCTCGCAGTCGACCGTCTGCTGGAGACCCATCCGGAGCTCAAAGAGAAGCTCGTCTTTCTCCAGATGGGCGAGATAAGCCGGATACACATACCGAGATACAAGGCCCTCAATGAAGAGATCAACACGCTCGTCGAGCAGATAAACTGGAAACACTCCGTAGGCGGCTGGAAGCCGGTCATTCTTGTGAGAAGGCACCTGTCGTTCAGCGAGATCCTCGCGACCTATCGGCTGGGAGACGTTTGTGTAGTCAGCTCTCTCCACGACGGAATGAACCTTGTGGCGAAGGAATTCCTGTCGAGCCGCACGGACGAAGGGGGAATGCTGGTGTTGAGCCAGTTCGCGGGGGCGGCGCGAGAACTGACGGACGCCGTGCTTATCAATCCGTATGACGTGGAGGAGTCCAGCGAGGCAATGTGGGCCGCCCTCACCCTCCCCGAAGATGAACGAAGAAGGAGGATGGTGAAGATGAGAGAGGTGGTCCAGCAGAACAACATCTTCCGCTGGGCGGGTAAGATAATATCCGAGCTCCTGAGATTCGAATTCAGCGAGTGATCTCGCGTGACCTTCGGGATTGTGGTAGTTTTATGAAACATCTCTTGACTCATTGGGGTGAGGTTGCCGGGAGAATGGCCGGCAGCTTCCACGTTCTGTTTCTGGACTACGATGGAACTCTGACTCCCATTGTGGACGATCCCGCCGGCGCGCTTCTCCCCCGGGAAACGAGAGAGCTGCTGAGGCGTCTGTCTCGGAAACCCTTCGGCAGGGTGGTGGTCATCAGCGGCAGGGCTCTGAGAGACGTGAGGAAAAGGGTGGGGTTGAAGAACATCGTCTACGCCGGCAACCACGGATTGGAACTGCACGGCGCCGGATTCGAGTTCCGGGCGCCGGTAGCGCCGGAATACAAGTCCGTTCTGGAACGGATACGGGACGGCCTGGAGGAGAAGGTCTCGGCGATCAGCGGAGCTCTTGTGGAAGAAAAGGAACTCTCCCTGAGCCTTCACTACCGCCGGGTGGCCCGGAAGAACCGGCTCAAGGTAAAGAGTCTTTTCGAGCGGGGTGTGGCCCCCTACCTGGCGAGGAAACAGGTCAGCACGACGTCCGGCAAGATGGTGTTGGAGGTCAGGCCTCCATGCCGTTGGAACAAAGGGGCGGCCGTCCGCTGGATCCTCAGACGCGAGAAATCGAAGGTGAAGGACCGACCCTTGCTGCCGATCTACGTCGGTGACGACAAGACCGACGAGGACGCCTTCAGGGTTCTGAGAGACAAGGGAATCTGCGCGCTGGTGGGCCGGCGCAGAAGGACCTTCGCACGTTACTATCTCAATGACACCGGGGACGTCGCGATTCTCTTGCGACGACTCCTCGCAACCCGAAGAGCCTAGAGGAAGCGATGGCAACCGTTCGAACAAAAGAGCCGTTCAGATTCCACACGAGGCTGAATCTCTCCGAGCTCACGGGCCGCAGAGCGGCCACGCTGAGCGAGCTGCTCGAGCACATCAAGAAAGTGCCCGGCCCCTGCATCTACCATCACACTCACAGGTTTCTGCAGCAACACCAGTATCTGTCGCCCGAACCCCCCAACGACTTCGCATACTGGGTTGCGGAAGTGTTGGGCGAAGAGGAGTTGGGTGAACGGTTGGCCAGTATCGACACCGTGGAGTACTCGTCCATAAGGGCGCTGAGGGACGAGATCATCGCTACGATCGAGGACTACATCGAGAAGAAGCCGAAGAGCAAGCTCAAGTTCGCCGACCCCGGCGAGGATTTTCACTTCATCAAGTCGATCAGTTTCGTGATTTCGACCCGCTACGTCGCCTACGACCTGAGGGAGTTTGTGGACGTCATGAACAAGATCACGCTCGACTCCATATACTTCCACGTCTTCGAGGCCAGGCTGAGACTGGCAAGAAGGACCAACGATTTCTCAAACTGGATCGAAACCGCAATAGGCGACAAGCAGCTCGCCGACGAAATCTCGAAGCTGGATCCCTATACGCACACGATGGAGGACCTGAGGAAATCGATCGTCAGGATACTCCAGAAAAGGATGTCCGTCTGACATGGCCAACATTGAAGAATATGCCTCTGTTGTAGGTCCCTCGGTTATTCGCGATCTGAGATTGCTCGCGGAGAAGCTGACAGGAAAAGTCGTCCAGCACATCAACTCGACTGCGGTGGGTGGCGGCGTCGCCGAGATCCTGAATCGCATGGTGCCGCTGCTGAGGGAGCTCGGCGTGGACACGAGATGGGACTTGATAAAGGGGGGAGAGCAGTTTTTCGGCGTGACGAAGAAGATTCACAACGCCCTGCACGGCGGCGCCGAGGAGCTGACCCGGCGGGATTTCGACATCTTCACGGAGACCAGCCGGAAGAACGTCGAGGAAGTGAACATACACGGGGACATCGTCTTCGTGCACGATCCCCAGCCGATAGCGCTGGTGAGCAAGAATTCCGGCAGGAAGTGGATATGGCGATGTCACGTTGACGTGTCTCGGCCCGACAAGAGGGTGTGGGAGTTCCTGCGGAAATTCATTGTCCAGTACGACTCCGCCGTATTCTCCGCTCCGGGTTTCTCCCAAAAGCTGCCCATAAGACAGTTCTTGATCTGTCCGTCCATCGACCCTCTGAGCGACAAGAACAAGGAGCTCTCTCAAGACGTGATAGATGCCGTGACGGACAAGTACGGCATCGCAAAAGACAAACCTACGATCACCCAGATCTCGCGCTTCGATCGGCTGAAGGACCCCCTGGGCGTCATCGAAGCATACAAACAGGTGAAAAGACACGTGGATTGCCAGCTCGTTCTGGCCGGCGGCACCGCCGCCGACGATCCCGAGGGACTGGCAGTTCTCGAGGAGGTTCGGGGGAAGGCCGAGCAGGACGAGGACATCCACATCTTGCTGCTTCCTCAGAACGACGTCGAGATCAACGCGCTACAGAGAGCGTCTACCGTCGTCGTGCAGAAATCGATCCGGGAAGGCTTCGGCCTGACTGTGACGGAGGCTCTCTGGAAGGCGAAGCCCGTTGTGGCTTCCAACGCCGGCGGCCTGCCCCTCCAGATAAAACACAAGTACTCGGGCCTGCTCTGTCATTCCGTGGAGGGTGCGGCCTTTGCCATCAAGCAGCTTCTCAACAGCCCCGAGTTCGCCCGCAGAATGGGTGAGAACGGCCGTGAACACGTGAGGAACAACTTCCTGCTAACCCGTCACCTCAGGGACTACATGCTCGTGTTCTTGTCCCTGTATCATCCTCAGAACATAGTACGCTTGTAGGCGAATAAAATGGTGCGGAAGGGGGGATTTGAACCCCCAAGAGGGAACCCTCACTGGACCCTGAACCCAGCGCGTCTGCCAGTTCCGCCACTTCCGCACAGAAAGTCCGTGCTTCGCGATCTCCGCGAATCCACCTTGCGGACAAATGATAGCACAACTTGGTGAAAATGCAACGTCACTAACATGTTGAAAAGCCCGAGCCTTTCTGCTATCTATGGTTTGTGGAGCGACGAAGGACGTCGATTTACCTTAGAATCAGACAGCCCAGGGCAGTCGTGATGGCCCGCTGAGCGGCGATTTCCTGCCTTTCTCACATGTTGTCAGCTCGAAATGAAGCCCGTTTGCACCAACCGGAAAGCCAGACACCTCTATTTCATTCTGGAGACGATTGAAGCCGGCATTGCCCTGGTTGGAAGCGAGGTTAAGTCGCTCCGCGCCGGGAAGGCAAACATACGGGACAGTTTTGCCTCAGTGGAAAAGGGCGAGGTTTTCCTTCGACGCATGCACATAGGCCCCTACGACGAAGCCGGGCGCTTCGGCCACGACCCCCTGAGGACGAGGAAACTTCTGCTCAACAAGGGCGAAATCCGCAGACTCACGGGCAAGGTGAACGAGAGAGGACTCACGCTTGTTCCGCTCAACATTTACTTCAAGGGAAGGCACGCCAAGGTGGAGCTGGCTCTTGTGAAGGGCAAGAGGTACTTCGATCGCCGCGAGGACATCGCAAGGCGAGAGCACGAGCGCGAGATCGAGAGGGCGCTCAAGCACAGGGGGAGAAAACCACATTGAGAGTCGCACTGTCGCTGGGTCGGGTGTTCGCCGGCCGCTCCAGGCGGGAACTGCTTCCGGCAGTCGTCGTCTCCTTGTTGCTCGTATTGATGCCGGTCTCCGCCCCCGGCGAGGGGCGCAGAACCACGAGGATCGGGGATAGATACTACGTCTCCGTGAACGACGCTGCGGTGCTGCTCGGAGCGACGAAGTTCTGGAGATCGGAAACTCGGAAGGTCGTTCTCAACGTTGAAGGCACGAGGATCACCGTGACGGTCGGGAGCCCCGTCGTTCTGGCGGGAAACAAGACCTTCCTCCTGACGGTGCCGGTCGTATTCAGGCAGGGCACGGTCTACATACCGGTCGAGCTTTTCTCCGACATGCTGCCTCAGGTCGTGGGCAGGTCGTTCCTCTGGGACCAGGAGACGACGACGCTGTCCGTTATGAAGAGGGGTACCACCCCTGTCACCGTTTCACTCGAGACCTTCCCGGACTTGACCTCGCTTGTCATAGAGAGCTCGCAGGTCGTCGACTACGCACAGGTTTCTGCTTCGGCCGAATCCTTCATGTTGGTCATCGAAAACGCAAGCCTGTTCGGCAGGCCGGTCCCGAGTAAGGGCGGCCTTGTGAGGCAGCTCAAGGTGCGGCAAAGCGGCAGTCAGGTAAGCCTCTCGATGATCCTGGATCCCGACGTCCTGGGTTACAGCATCAAGAAAGAGAAGCTTCCTGACAGAATAGTGATACGTTTCACTTCCATGGCTGCCCTGATGCAGGCCGAAGGCTTCAGTCCGTTCGGCAGGGAACTCCCGAAGGGAACGTTCAAGGTTGTCGTCATTGACCCGGGGCACGGCGGTTCCGACGACGGCGCGAGGGGGGTGAACGGGTGCGTCGAAAAGGACGTCACGATGGAGATTGCCCGGGAAGTACGACGGATGCTCTCGGAATCTCAGGGGCTTGAGGTCGTGCTCACCAGGGATGGCGACGTGAACGTCAGTGCGGAACGGCGGGCGGCGGTGGCGAACGCGTCCGGAGGTAACCTGTTTGTGAGCATTCACTGTGACGCCTACGCCGCATCTGACGCAGGCGGTTTCAGTGTCGAGACCTACAAGGCCAGCGAGGTGACTTCGTCCAGGAGAGAGGAGGTCGGCGGCGTTGAAATGAGAAGGTGGAAGGCGGTTCCGGAACGCCATGCTCGAGCGAGCATCTCACTGGCCGGAGCTCTATCGGAGAGTCTGGCCGAAGTGAGCGGATTGAAGGATCTGGGCTTGAGACGACTTCCTCTGACCGTGCTTGAGGGAGTGAACATGCCTTCTGTCGCAGTCAACGTCGGCTTCGTCACGAATTCGGCCGACGAAGCGCTCTTGCAGGACGATGCCTCGAGAAGCAGGATCTCTTCGGGCGTCGCCCGGGGCATAAGGGATTTCATTTCCGAAAGCGCAAGGTGAAGGCACGCCGAATGCAAGTTCCGGCTACAGGGAGGTCCAAATGGCCGCGTTGAGGAAAAGAGGCTCGAGAGCGCTTTTGATTATTGTGCTTCTGCTCATGTTTATCGCGATCGTTGTGGCGGTCTTCGCTCTGGTCAAGAGAAGACCCCCTGAGGAGACTGTCCCTCAGGTCGAACAGCCCGCCGAGGGGGAAGTCGGTACCAAGGCGGCCTTGCTGTACTTCGGCGCTCCCGACGGAAGCGAGCTGATTGAAACGACCAGAGAGATCATGGCGTCCTCGGAACCTTCCGCTCTCCTCGCCAGCGTTGTGAGAGAGCTTGTGGCAGGGCCTTCGGAAGGCGGCGTCGCGGTGATTCCTGCCGGAACGAAACTCAGAAGCGCATACGTGGAGGGCGGCAGGGCGTATCTTGATTTCTCGCAGGAGCTCAAGAGCGAGTTTCCCGGCGGGTCCATGCAGGAGTTTGTGCTTCTGGCTTCGATCGTGCGCACTGTTTCCGCCAACTTCGCGGACGTAAGGTATGTCCAGATTCTTGTCGAAGGGGCCTCCGTCGAATCCGTCGGGGGGCACTACGACACGGCGGAACCTCTGGACGCGGCTGACTGGCAGTAGGGAGGTTATCCAGTGCAGATGGATGCACCGATTGGTGTTTTTGATTCCGGTATAGGCGGACTCACGGTTGTGAGGCATCTTATTTCGAGACTCCGGAATGAGAGCATCATATATTTCGGCGACACGGCGCGGGTCCCCTACGGGGCGAAATCGGAAGAAACGGTCAAGAGCTTCGCGTTCGAAGACACGAAGTTTCTTGTCAACCGCGGAGTCAAGCTGGTGGTCGTGGCCTGCAACACGGTCTCGGCGGTGGCACTCGACGAGCTGAGGGTCAAATTCGACGTACCGATTGTGGGCGTCATCGATGCAAGTGCAAGGGTGGCGGCGGGGCTCACGAAGAAGAACATGGTCGGAGTAATAGGCACCATCGGCACCGTCGAGAGCCGTGCGTATGAGAAGGCCATAAGTTCGGAGAACTCCTCCATCAGGGTCTACTCGAAACCGTGTCCACTCTTTGTTCCGCTCGCGGAAGAGGGGTGGATTTCACACCCCGTGTCGAGGATGGTGGCGGAAGACTATCTCTCCGACCTGAGAGACATCGGCGTCGACGTTCTCGTTCTCGGGTGCACTCACTACCCGGTGCTCCGCGAGGTCATACAGGAAACCGTGGGCCCGGACGTGACTCTCGTGGATTCCGGAGAGGAGGCCGTAAACGAAGTCAAGGCGACTCTCAAGCTCAACCAGATGGAGGCAGGAGGAAGCGGCCGTGTCTTCAGGCATTTCTACGTGAGTGATATCCCGAGGAGATTCAAGGAGGTGGGTGAGCGCTTCCTCGGGAGGCCGATCGACGGCCTGACTCTGGTGACCCAGTCCGATATTCCCTGGTACGAGAGAAGAGGAGAATGAATTCGATGAAGAGAGTGGACGGCAGAAGGCCCGACGAGATGCGGAAGATCAAAATCACACGAGATTACATCAAGTTCGCCGAAGGCTCCGTTCTCGTCGAGGTCGGAGACACAAACGTGATCTGTGCGGCCACGGTAGAGCACACGGTTCCTCCGTTTCTCAAGGGCAGTGGGACAGGTTGGGTGACGGCAGAATACGGGATGCTGCCCAGAAGCACGCACCAGCGGACCGTCAGGGAATCCCACAGAGGCAGGGTGGGTGGGAGGACGTCCGAGATTCAGAGGCTCGTCGGACGCGCTCTGAGGGCGGTGACCGATCTCAGAGTGATGGGGGAGAGAACCATAGTCATTGACTGTGACGTGCTTCAGGCAGACGGCGGGACACGCACGGCCTCGATAACGGGTGCTTACGTCGCCCTGCACTGCGCCTTGCTGAGCATGGTGGAGAAGGGGCAGATAGAAAGCGTGCCCCTTGTGGAGCCTGTTGCTGCTGTCAGCGTGGGCATCGTCGACGGGACTCCCGTGCTCGACCTGTGTTACGACGAGGACAAGAGAGCTTACACGGACATGAATGTCGCAATGACTGCCTCGGGGCTTCTGGTGGAAGTGCAGGGTACGGCGGAAGTGAAACCATTCTCTGAGGAAGAAATGTTTGAGATGATCGCTCTTGTTCGCAAGGGCATCAGGGAACTCGTCAGAGCTCAGAAGAAGTCGATTGCGGGAACGAAGAAAGCGTGAGCGCACGGGAGCCGGGTGAAGGGGTCGGCACTCGGTACATCAGAAGTGATTCCTTTGGGAGAGACGGCCACCTCTGGCCGCTGGAGACATAGAAATGGCGACGAAGAGTGCTAAGCTCCGACTGGTTTTCTCGTCCGGAAATCCCGACAAATTCAAAGAGGTGTCTCAGATTCTTTCTGCGGCGTGGCTGGAGGTCGTTCCGCTGAGCAACTTCCCGGGAGCGCCCATTCCGCAGGAAGGTACGGACTCCGTTAAGGAGAACGCTCTCATCAAGGCCAGGGTGGCGCGCAAGTTCACGGGGCTTCCCTCGATCGGCGACGACACCGGGCTCGAGGTGGAGATGCTCGATGGAAAGCCCGGTGTCTTCTCATCGCGCTACGCGGGCGCGGACGCGAGCTACGAAGACAATGTGAAGAAACTCCTCGAGGCGCTTCAATCGTTCCCGAAGGAACAGAGGACGGCAAGGTTCACGTGCATCGTGGCTCTGGCACTCCCGGACGGGAGAGAGAAGCTCTTCAGAGGTTACTGCAGGGGCCACATAGCCCTTGAGCCGAACGGCGAAGGGGGGTTCGGGTACGATCCCGTCTTCGTTCCCGAGGGCAGGAAGTCGACGTTTGCCCAGCTCAGCCCTCAGATGAAAAACAAGATGAGCCACAGAGGCAGGGCTATCAGATCACTGAAGCGCTACCTCCGTAAGACTCATCTTGTTGAAGAAACGTAGCATCGCCCAGTTCTGCCCGAGGAGTTGTCGCGCGGATGTGCTCCGGGTCTGGATGCGTACTGAATTCGGTCCGGCACTCAGTATGACCGAGGGAGTGCGCAGGTCCCCTCGGTTCTAGGTCCGACACCGCGTCGGACCTGCGTAGCCTATCTGAACAGAGCCTTCACCCTTCCCCAAGAGGTTTCCTCGACCCCCACCAGGGAACACGTTATGGTCTGGGTGCCGCCCCACTGAACCCTGCCGCCGATCGTCGTGCCGTTGTCATACTCGTTGTGGCAGTTGATGAGCTTGTACAGACCCGTGTCGGCGGTAGCGACGATGTCGATGTACGTGGCACCGGTCCTCGTCGACATGTTGAGGTAAGTGCAGTAGCCGAGGTGGTACTTCCAGTCCTTACAGCCGGAAGTCGACGAAGTCAGAATCGCGGCGGGCATACCCGCCTGGCTCGGACCCGTGAGAAACCCCGTGCAAGAGGTGAAGTTCATGAAGGTGACGGCCTCTCCGCTTTGCTGCATTCCCCACGCGAGACCCAGAAAACCGCCGAGCGGCGTCGGCTCCTTGCAGGGAAGGCCGAACGTCGTGCATATGGGGTAGTTCAGATTTCCGGCGTGAACCGGGACGACGGC
Source organism: Candidatus Eiseniibacteriota bacterium (assembly GCA_043797775.1). Lineage (GTDB taxonomy): Bacteria > Eisenbacteria > RBG-16-71-46 > JAFGJU01 > JAFGJU01 > JAZDPI01. The sequence continues at coordinate 962 of JAZDPI010000351.1, read as the reverse complement.
GTATGCGTAAGCTGTCTTAGCGTCGTAGCAACGATGATAGAACGGTGGTGGCTCCTTTGGGTGAATGCAGATGTAACTGGGTAAGGGCGGCGTCGGCTCGCTGTCCCATTTCCATATCTCCAGACAGAGATACGGGTTGTCGTTGCCGGCCAGGGCCGGCACTGCCAACACCATGCAGAAAACAAAACAGAGAACTGTGAGCGTTAGCTTCATGTCACGCTCCTCCTTTCGTGAATGAGCAGCTCTGCTGGTAGAGCGGCTCAAGCCGTCCGGAGATGCCTGGCTCGAGGATTCGAGAATCTCGAGGACATCCCGGCCTGCTTCGTCCCCGGCCACAACAGTGAACCTGCGCATTCCGGTCATACCTGTTCGTACCTGTGACCGATGACCTTATAACCGGAGAGGCCGATATGTGTCAACAAATTAAACGTGATCCGAGGACTTTTTTTGGAGGGGAGCCGTGGGGGGGCGAGGAGATACTGCGAGACCCGGTGCCGTCCCGCGCGCGGGCGATCGCGAGTGAGCTTGAGTCGGGCACGGACTCTCAGCGGAGCCGGCAAAGCCCTTTGACCGGGGAGCAATCCGCGAACGCCCGCGCAAACGAAATGGTACGCCCGGCAGGAGTTGAACCTGCGACCTGCGGATTCGAAGTCCGACGCTCTATCCAGCTGAGCTACGGGCGCATTAAGCATACCTGTCGTCGGGACGGTCAGACTGTGCGGGCACGGTCCGATCATGATGCCCCCCGCAAAAGGGCCTTTCGGCCGCACTCTCCATGCCAGGTGTCAGCGAAGTGTCAGCAGAGTCGTCAGCACGTGTGCGTGATAAGCAGCCTTAGCAACGTTCTGTGTGACGTCCCCTCCTTCCACTCTCAATAGTACTCCGTCTGTGATGTACTGTCAAGGCAAGCCGGCGGGGTGCTAAGCCAAGGCGATAATGCCGGTGGGGTGGACGACGGGATT
>JAZDPI010000340.1:0-3507 GCA_043797775.1 Candidatus Eiseniibacteriota bacterium | reverse complement strand
AACATAAGCACGAGCGTGAAGTCCTCGCGCAGGAAGTTGCCTATCGTCCTGTCGAAGACGACCACAGACACACAATACAGTGCCGACGAGGCGAGGGCCGCAACCCGATGTCTCCAGACGTTAAGGGCGACGAAGTAGAGGGGAAAGACCGCCAGGGACGACCAGAAACAAATGAATCCGACGAGGAATCTGTGAAACGGTTCCTCGGCGCCCAGAGCGCGAGCCACCCTGTAACTGAATGCGGCAGCGTACTCCATGAGTACCGTGATGTTCTGACTCACGCGAAGACCTTCCGGCCACTGTGCGTTCAGGTCGAGTGCGGGAACGTGCTGCCCGGCGGCGGAAAGGCGCGCGTAGCGGTAGTGGAAGGCGCTCTCGCTGGAGAAGAGCCCCCTGTCGCCTTCCTTGAACGAGAGCACGCTCGTATAAACGTCGAGCTTGAACAGCGAGATGAGAACGTAGAGGACACACACCAGAGCCACTGCGCCGAACCGAAGGAGTGAGGCTCTGCGCCAGAAGCCGCCTGAGGAGGTTCGCCGCTTTGCGTCGGGCCCTCCGGGGATTCTTTCGTCTTTCCGCGCGCGGCGCGCCTTCTTTGATGAATCAGAACCACTCTGCAGCATGGTGTCCTCAGATTGTGAACAAGACCTCGTTCAGGTCGATACCTCTTATGAGCAGCGCCTCTTACAAGCCGCACCTTTTATAGGCGACACCTCTTACAAACACGACCTCGGCTTCCGTTCTGTGTGAGACCCGAACGTCAGATCCTGAACATCACCTTCTCGTTCGAGAAAAGTCTGATCGACACGAAGATGGCCAGCGCCGCCGCCACAATCGTGGAGAGAAGCGCCGTTGCGACGTGAAGAGCGTTGAAGCCGCTCGTCAAGAGCTCCCTGGCGAGAAAGAGTATGCCGAGCACGGGTATCGCGTAACCCTTGAGCCCGATGTCAAAGCCGGGAAATATTGTCACCGCCGCCCCCAGCATTATGATCATGTAGAAATATGACGAGTAGGTCTGGCCCTCCTTCGTGCTCTTGGCAAAGCACCCGATGGCCACGAAGCACGCCGAAACCACTATCATCGCGGGAATCATCGCGAGCAGAAGGACGAGGACCGAGTTGGGAGAAATCGTGAGCTGCCCCTCCGCCACGGCGTTGAGAATGGAAATGCCGCTGTACATCGTGAGCAGAAGTCCCGCCAGGCCCGCCATTGTGGAAGCCAAAGACGAGAAACACACGGCCATGAACTTGCCGATCACGACCTCCGTTCGAGAAGCAGAGGTGGCCAGAAGCGTCTCCAGGGTGCTTCTCTCCTTCTCCCCGGCCGTGACGTCTATCGCTATGTGCTGGGCGCCGGCGCACATGAGGATGAGAAGGAAAAACGGTATCATGAACGACATGGCGAACGCGCCCATCTCTCCCTTTGTGGCAACGTTTCTCGACGAAACGGCAATCGTCTCCAGAATGGAGATGTCGAGCCCGCGGCGCTTCAGCCTTTCTCCAACCACTTCTCTTTCGTAATCGACGATGTGAGATGTGATTCTCTCCCGGCCGGTAGCAGACATCATATCGGTGCCGTCATAAAGGATCGTAAGTCTCCCGGTGTCTTCACCCCTTAGGGAATCCTCAAAGGCATCGGGAACGAGGAGGGCAACTCGGACGGCACCATCCCTTATCATTTGACCTGCCCGTTCTTCTCCTCCCTCCGGCACGAAACTGACGTTCACGCGCTCTTGTTCGGAGAGAAATTTCGCCAAGCCCGGTGCCGCGTCCGGGTTCACCATCGCCACGGATACGTGAGTTTCCTCCTGCTTCCGGGCCATGATCCGCTCGACGTACCCCATCGCGGCGAAGAGAGCCGGGTACATCACGAGGGGCAGAGCCACCATGAGGAAAACCGTCCGGCTGTCCCTCAGGGCGTCCACGAGCTCCTTCCAGAGAACGATGCGTACGTTTCTTAATCTCATGACTTCACAAACCCAAAGAAAACGTCTTCCAGGTCACGGCCACCGTAAGTCTGAATGAGGTGTGACGGCGTGCCTCTCGCGAGCAGTTTTCCCTTCTCGACTATTCCCAGTTCGTCGCAGAGCCTTTCGGCTTCGTGCATGATGTGTGTCGAGAACATTATCGTTTTCCCCCGATCCCTCCATTTCCTGACGAGATCAAAGGTCGCTCTTGCGTTCACGACGTCAAGCCCCAGTGTCGGCTCGTCCAAAATCAGGATGGAGGGGTCATGGATCATCACCCGTGCGACCGAGATCTTCTGTTTCATCCCCGTGGACATCTTGCCTATTCGTACGTCAAGTACGTCCGCGAGACCGAACTCCGATGAGAGCTCGGCAAGTCTTCGCTCCAGCTCCTGCCTTTCGATTCCGGCCAGCCTGCCGAAGTACCGGAGGGTCTCTCGGCCGCTCAGCCTGTCGTAAAGCTTTGTGTCTCCCGAGAGGAAGCCGACCCTGCGCCTGATTTCGCCGGGCTCCCGGAGCAAATCGTGCCCGTCGACCAAGGCAGTTCCGGAAGTGGGAACCAGGATCGTCGCAAGCATCCGCAAGGTCGTAGTCTTGCCTGCGCCGTTTCTACCCAGAAGCCCGAATATCGAGCCGGGCCTGCACTCAAAGCTGAGATCATCTACGGCCAGGACGTCGCCTCTCTTCCCGTCGTAGAAAACCTTCGTCAGTCCTTTGGCTTCTATCAAACAGTTACCTCCACGGTAAGGTTCTACTCGCGGCGCCACGCGAGCGCCCCCGTATTGCCGCCGTCGCCGCTCGACCAGCCCCCACGGCCCAGTGTTGCAGCCCCGAATGTGCGCTGCGCTCCTAAGCCGAGCTATGCCCCCGCCCCGCTAAGGCCTGGAGTCGGGACAAATGCTATTATACGCACAATATCGGCACGAGAGATAGCCCGGCGCCGCGCCAAAATCACGGGCACGGATCCCGGTTGCCGCTTCCCGGATTCTCTCCGCGGCCTCCTCCAGGTCCTTCTCCTCCACCACGCGACGGCCGACCAAACCGGATTCAAGAAAGTGAAGCTCCACGCTGTCCGGCACTCGGCCGAACGCCCGTTGATAGGCAAGAGCGTATATCTTGAGCTGAAGACTCTCCCTCGCCCTTCTGTCGGCGTCCTTCTGAGCGTGCACTTCGGAAGACTTGAAGTCTATTATTCTCACATCGCCTTCGTTCTCATCGACCCTGTCCCATCTGCCGATGACCCTGTTTTTCTCGACGAAGAAACAGAACTCTTTCTCGACGTACGTCGGCACGCGCCCCGTTTTCTCCTCCTCTTCGTAGAACCTGACGAGAGCCTGTTTCCCCACCTCGAAACGCTGTTCCTCGTGTTCGCGCGTCAGAAAGCCTTCGCTCACCCACGATGCTTCGAACACCGCAAGCACGTTCTCGAGGCTCAGTTGCCGGTCCTCACGCTTTCTGCGCAGGTATTCCTGCACCGCCTGGTGCATCGCACTGCCATATACGACTGCGTGATGTCGCATGATGGGCACGCGCAGCACGTG
>JAZDPI010000332.1:0-18091 GCA_043797775.1 Candidatus Eiseniibacteriota bacterium | reverse complement strand
ACGACAAGAGGTCCATAAGAGACCAGGGGAGCGAGCTCAAGATAGCCCTGGGTGTCGTGAGCGAAGACGCGCTGTGGAACCCGGCTGCTCTTCCCAACGGCACGCTGGACACCGAAGACAGGAACAGGAACGGGATTCTGGATCTCTTCCCGTTCGACGAGGACACCGGGCTCGACACAATACCTAACGGTGCGGCCGGGGACACCGACGACAACTACTACTACAATCCCGAAGCCAGGCCTCCTGATTTCTCCGGAATAAACGGAACGGAAGGAACCCGACTCGCGTCGATCAATCCTCTCCCCGACACCGAAGACCTCGACGGGGACGGCGTCATCGACCTTGTCGAAGACTACTTCGAGTTCACGGTGAGCCTCTCGCAGGACAGCAGATATCAAATCCGTGACAACGGGAACGGCTGGAGGCTTTTCAGAATTCCTCTCTCCGACACGGCCGGAGTCCACGTGGCCGGTGACCCGAGCTGGGACAACATAAAGCACGCCCGTCTCTGGCTCGAGGGGTTTTCTCAGACCGACACGCTTCAGATTGCGGGGATAGAGCTTGTGGGAAACAGGTGGATCATCACCGCCATCGCAGACAGCGCCTCGTACAACCAGGGTGAACGCTTCTTCGTCGGCGTCATCAACAACAAGGAAAACCCGAACTACGTGCCGCCTCCGATCCAGATCGGTGAAGAGAACAACATTCCCAAGCGTGAGCAGTCGTTGGTCCTGTCGGTACAGAATCTCCTTGTCGGCGACACGGTCCTCGCCTACAGACCGTTCGCGGGTGGAAACAACTACACGCAGTACGAGTCCATGAGCTTCTGGATAAGAGGGGACTCCGACTCGCTCAAGTATTTTGTGAGATTCGGGACGGACAGTCTCAACTTCTACGAGTACGGCACACCGGTTACGACGACCTGGCAGTCGCGCGGGTTCAAGCTGGAAGACCTGAGTATTACCAAGGTCGACATGCCGACGACGGTCGCCGACACGACTCTCTATCTGCCCGACGGTGGATGGTTCAGGCTGCGAGGGAGACCTTCCTTCACGAGAATACAGAGAATGAGCATGGGTCTGATCAACGACCCGGAGCGCACCGGCTACGCGATGGTCGGCGCCGACAGCGTGTGGGTGGACGAGCTCAGGCTCACGAGCGTCAAGAAGGAAATCGGCATGGCGAGACGTGTGTTCGTGGAGGCCAGGTTCGCCGATCTTCTCTCGCTGACGACTCAGGTGGAGTCGAGGGGCGAGGATTTTCTGTCCATAGGACGCACACGCGGCAGTGGTTTTAGGACGAGCTCCTATTCGGTGTCCGGGGTCATGGCGCTGCAGAAGTTCCTGCCGCAGGGCATGTTCAATCTTCCGGTCAATTTCTCGCTCAACGAACGGAAGGAGATTCCCAAGTTCAGAACCGGTGACGACATTATCCTCTCCAAAGAGCTCGAAGAGGCACAGACTTCCAAGAGCGGGACGCGCTCCATGAGCGTGAGCTTGAGGAAGACCCCGTCTCCGAACAAATGGCTGAGATACACTCTCGAGGCGATAGGTCTGAGCTTCGGAATCTCAGATTCGTACGGCACGAGCGTTACACGCGTGGACTCATCGCGCACGCTCTCCGGGACCGTGAGCTATCAATTCACGCCGCCCGGCAAGCCCGCCATCAACATCCCCTTCGGGCGAGGCCGCAAGTTCTCTCTCTTTCTGCTGCCGTCGTCGTTCAGCTTCACGGGCCGCGGGGTCAGCACTCACTCCAGGTCGTACGAGCGCGCGCGGGACGACCCGTTCATGCTGATTCCCAGAAGCAACATAAGGAGAAAGGTCGGCGACTTCGGCTTCCAGACTGCGTATTCGCCCTTCTCCAACCTCAGGTGCAGCTACAGCATCAACACGACCAGAGACTGGATGCTTTACAATCCGGTCAAGTCGCTTCGCAACCTGAACATAGGAACCGAAGTCTCGCGCAGCCAGAACTTCTCGTCCGAGTTCATGCCTAGGTTCACGAGCTGGGTGACGCCCGTCGTGAGCTACACGGGCGCGTATCGCGAGGACCACAGGCCGGAGATAACAAGAGTGGACGACACGGCCGACGTTCGCGGCATCAGCAACTCGGGATCGATAAACTTCGGAGCCGGAGTCCCCATCACAAGACTCTCGCGCCTTCTGGCTCCGAAGCCTCCCTCTCCCGCGGACACGACGGCCGCGAAGAGGGGCAGTACGACGAATCCGCTTGCGGTGCTGCTCGGGAAGTTCGGAGACATAAGGGCGAATCATTCGATTTCGTACGGAAGCCAGTATTCCAGAATCTACGGTAAGCCGGACTGGGGTTACACGTTCGGGCTCAGGCGCGCCGCGCGAGGAACTGCGGCCCTCGCGCGAGATGGGGTCGCGACCTCCAACATCGGAAGCTCGACGTCATTGAGCGCAAGCGGGAGGCTCTACCAGGGGCTGTCGCTGGACGCCAAGTACGAAACCAGCAACCGCGAATCCGAAGGGTTGATGGGTGCCAGGGTGGAGAAGAAGACCGTGTGGCCGGAGCTGAGGATGGGCTGGAGCGACATAGACAGAGTCCTCCGCTTCGGAGAGACCGTGAAGGGGCTGAGACTGGATTCGTCCTTCAGGCACACGACGGAGGAATCGGGAGCCAAGGGACAGCCGAGCGAGAGACTCATATCCAAGAACGACTGGTCACCTTTCCTGAGTCTCAGTTGCGCCTGGAAGAACGGCATGAGGACGAGCTACACTTCCAGCTTCTCGACGGTCCAGACCGAAAGCCAGCTGGGTCTGGGCTACACATCCAAGACGACCACCGGGAACCATTCGCTCAACCTCCAGCAAACCGTGGACGCAACCAAGGGCTTCTCCCTCCCGTTTGCCTCCGGCAGAAAGATAAGGCTCAAGAGCAGTGTGAACATCGGCGTCATCGTGCAGTACACGACCCTCAAGTCCGAGGTGCCTCCCGCCCTGTCCGAGAAAAGGGACAGCTTCTCGACAACCTGCAGTGCCACTTACAGTTTCAGTGCGAATCTCTCGGGGAGCTTCAACTTCGGCTTCGGCCAGGATCGCGACCTCCAGATCGGCGTCACCAGAAGAAACATGAGGCTGGGGCTCTCGGCTTCATTCAGGTTCTAGCGTCCGCAGTTACCTGCCAAGTTTTCCCTTGCCAGATTGCCTGCCTTGTAGTAAATTGGCATAGAAGTGGACTGGAGACGCGTCCACTTTTGTTTTTGGAGCGATGATAAACGCCGTTGAGTCAATATGGGCCATCTGTGAGCCCGCCGTGACAGACATGGGGTTGGAGCTCGTTGACGTCGAGCAGGCGCGTGCCCCGGGAGGCGCGGTCATAAGGCTTTACGTTGACAAGGATGGGGGCGTGGCCGTCGGCGACTGCGCAAGAGTAAGCAGAGAAGTAGGATATCTTCTTGACGCTGAGGATCTGATTGAAGGCCGGTATTTTCTGGAAGTCTCCTCCCCCGGGATCAACAGAGCCCTGAGGAAGCGAGAGCACTTCGAGAAGTTCAGGGGCCAGGCTGCCCGCGTCCTCCTGAAGGAGCCGGTCGGCGGCAGGAGAAAGCTCGTCGGTCAGATTGACTCAATAGGAGAAGACAATCTCCGGCTGAGAACCGACAACCAGGAGGTCGTCGAAGTGCCCCTGAGCATGATAGAGAAGGCCAATCTCCAGGGTGAGGTTTCCTTCGGCAAGAGGAGCAATACCGGGCGCGAAACTGGGAAGAGGGGAAAGCGAAGATGAACTATGAACTCAATGAGGCCCTTGCCCAGCTCGTAAGGGAAAAGAGCCTGGACAAGCAACTCGTCGGGGAGACTCTAGAACTGGGGCTCCTCGCCGCAGCAAGGAAGAGATACGGCCCGGCTGCCGACATAGAGGTAAAGGTGGACATCGATTCCGGCAAGCTGGACATGCACCTTAACAAGAAGGTAGCTCTGCGGGTTCACGATCCCGTGATTGAGATAAGTTTGGCGGAGGCGCACAAGATAAAGAAGTCTGCGAAGTGCGGAGACACCGTGCCGGTGAAACTGACGATAGAGGACTTCGGGCGAAACGCGATTCAGTCCGTGAAGCAGGTTCTTGTGCAGAAAGTCAGAGAGGCGGAGAGGGAACGCGTCTTCACTGAGTTCCAGGGTCGCATCGGCGAGATCGTGAGGGGCACGGTCCAACAGGTGGATCGCTCCTGCGTCATAGTGAAGCTGGACAGGACCGAAGGCCTCCTCCCGGGGAAGGAGACGCTGCCGCGCGACAAGTTCAGGCACGGTGAGTACGTGAAAAGCTGCATTATCACCGTGGACAAGTCCAGCAAGGGGCCTCAGGTGACGCTCTCAAGGACGCACCCGGACTTCCTCAGAGGTCTTTTCGCGCTGGAAGTCCCCGAAGTCGCCGAAGGGATAGTCGAAATAAAGTGTGTTGCAAGAGAGCCCGGAAACCGCTCGAAGATCTGCGTCATTTCCAGTGACGAGAAGGTGGATGCCGTCGGCGCCTGCGTCGGCGTCAAGGGTTCCAGAGTGCAGGCGGTGGTGCGAGAGCTGGGGGGCGAGAGAATCGACATCGTGTCCTGGAGCTCGGATCCTATGGTGTTCGTTACGAGAGCTCTGAGCCCGGCCAAGGTACTGGAGGCCAGACCTGGCGACGAGGAGAGGAAGGCCGAGGTCGTCGTTTCGGACGACCAGCTTTCCCTTGCCATCGGAAAGGGCGGACAGAATGCGAGGCTGGCCGCAAAACTGTGCGGCTGGAAGATTGACCTCATGAGTCTTTCACAGAGGGAAAAGGTGCTGGCGGAAGAGAGGGCGCTCCGGGTCGATATAGAGAGCATGGAAGGCGTCGGCCCCAAAATGGTGGAGAAGCTCCACAAAGCTGGTGTGGAGACGGCCCAGGACATCGAAAAGCTTGGAGCCGAAGGTCTCGCGGAAATACAGGGCATCGGCGAGAAGACTGCTTCCAAACTTGTGTCTCTAGCACAGGGGGCGATAGAACAGGCGAAAACAGACGCCGAGGCACGGCGGCGGGCCGCGGAGGCCGCCGCGAAGAGTGACGCCCTCGGCGCGACGGAGCCGGGGGGTCAGGTGACCGGCGAAACCGGCCCGGGTGACTCGCAGGAGGCGGCCGGCGTGACCGATTCTGAGCCTTCCGGCGCGGAGGCGACGGAATCCGAGGACGGCGATGCCGACTCCGACGCCGCAGAAGTCGAAGGCGACGCGGAAAAGGCTCCGGAGGAGACCCGGGAGAAGACCCCGGAGGAGACCCCGGAGGAGATCCCGGAGAAGACCCCGGAAGAAGAAGTCTAGCACCACAGGAGGTATCACCTTTGGGAAAGCCACGTGTGTATGAAGTAGCCAAAGAGCTCAATATTTCGAGCGTGGCTCTTCTCGAAGTGATTCGAAGCTTCGGTATCGAAGTCAAAAGCCACATGAGCACCGTTGACCGCGAGGTCGTCGAGAAGGTCCGGGAGAAGTTCCAAAAGGACAAGGAGGCGGTCAAAGAGGAAGACGCCCGCAGGCGTGAGAAGCAGGCGGCCAGGCTTGAGACTGAGGCCAAGCAGCGCGGCACGAAAGTGGCGGCTAAGCCTCCCGAGAAGAAGCTCCGAGCTCGTCTGCCCCGCAGGAAGAAGAGAACGGTGGACGAGAAGGCGGTGAGAGAAAGCGTGAAGCGCACTCTCGCCGGGCTCGACGTCTCGAAGCGCAGAAGACGAAGAAGAGAGGGCGAAGGTGACGTCGAGGTTGCGGAGCAGCCGAGGATGATCAAAGTCAGCGAATTTCTCACCGTGGCCGAGCTGGCCACACGCCTCAATGTGAAGCCAAGCGAAGTACTGGCCTCCTGCCTGGAGCTTGGCCTGATGGTAAACCTGAACAGACGACTCGACCGCGACTGCATCCTCGCCGTCGCCGACGAGTTCGGCTACGGCGTCGAGTTGGTTTCCGAGTACGGTGCCGAGCTTATAGACGCGGCCGCTCCTACCGAAGCGGCCCTGGTGGGAAGGCCGCCGGTCGTGACCATCATGGGCCACGTCGACCACGGCAAGACCTCGCTTCTGGACTACATCCGAAGCAGCAACGTCATCGCCGGTGAGCTGGGCGGCATCACCCAGCACATTGGGGCGTACGAGGTCGAGCTGGAGCAGGGGAAAGTCACATTATTGGATACGCCCGGCCATGAGGCATTCACCGCCATGCGGGCCAGAGGAGCCCAGGCGACCGACATAGTGGTCATTGTCATTGCCGCAGACGACAGCGTCATGCCGCAGACGATTGAGGCGATTGACCACGCGAAGGCGGCCGGCGTTCCGATAATCATTGCCGTAAACAAGATGGACCTTCCGGGGGCTCGGCCCGAGGTCGTGCGGCAGGAGCTTTCAAAGGCAGGGGTGACTGTGGAGGAGTGGGGAGGAAAGACAATCTGCGTGGAGATTTCTGCGAAGACGGGCAAGGGTGTCGACCGCTTGCTCGAGATGATCCTTCTTCAGGCCGAGCTTCTCGAGCTGAGTGCAGACCCCACGAGAAGGGCCAGGGGCGTCATCATCGAAGCCCGCGTGGAACAGGGAAAGGGGATCGTGGCGACGGTGCTTGTCCAGGAGGGCAGCCTCTCGATCGGAGAACCCTTCGTGTCCGGCCTTCACTACGGTAAGGTGAGAGCCATGCACAACGAGAGAGGGGAGAGAGTCCTCAAGGTCGGTCCTTCCACTCCCGTGGAAGTTCTGGGCTGGTCGGGTACCCCACAGGCGGGGGACAGCTTCGCGGTAACCAAGGACGACCGTGAGGCCAGGGAGATCTCTTTCAGGCGCCGGCAGCTCCACCGCGAGCACGAATACAGGCTGCACAGGCACATGACTCTGGCGGACCTGTATGACCAGATAAAGCGGGGTGCAAACGAGCTCAGGCTCATCGTCAAGGGTGACGTCGGAGGCTCGGTTGAGGCCCTTTGCGACGCCCTGGGGACAATCGCCTCAGAAGAGGTGAAACTGAACATGATCCACAGGGGCGTCGGGAGCGTGAACGAGTCGGACGTGCTTCTCGCGGCGGCCTCTGACGCTGTGATAATCGGCTTCGGGGTGCGTGCCGAGCCGGGAGCCGCAGAGCTGGCCGAGCGCGAGACCGTGGACATAAGGCTGTACAAGGTAATCTACGAGGCGGTCGACGAGGTCAAGAGGGCGATGTCGGGACTCCTCAGGCCGGAGAAGAAGGAGACGATAATCGGCTCTGCTGAAGTGAGAGCCGTGTTCAAACTTTCCAGGGCGGGCGTGGTTGCCGGTTCTTTTGTGACTTCCGGCACGGCTCGCAGGAACGCCAAGATCAGGGTGCTTCGCGCGGGCGCGGCCATCTTTGAAGGCTCTGTCAGGTCCCTGAAGCGTTTCAAGGACGACGTGAGGGAAGTGAATGCCGGCTTCGAATGCGGAATCGGTTTAGAGGGATTTGACGGAATCGAGGTAAACGACACTCTGCAGTTCTATACAGTCGAAGAAATCGCGAGAAGCGTTTAACGGCTGGCAACGTAGAATCCGCCGGCAGCTCCTCCATGAATGCGAGTTCTCTCCCGGTTGAAATCGCACTTCGGAATGCGAGCTTCGACGCCGCGTGCCGCACCCGCGGGGCCGTGGCCGGAGGTTTGTCTTGATCGTCGGGACGGCGCTGATAGAGCTGCACATTCCGGGCAGCACATCGCTCAAGGCCAAGCGTTCCGTGCTCAACAGAATCAAGGAACGTCTCAAGAGCAGGTTCAACGCCTCGGTGGCCGAGGTGGACCACCACGATCTGTGGCAGCGTGCCTCCATCGGAATCGCCCTTGTAGGTATGGAGAGGGGCGTGGTCGAGAATACGCTTGCCAAAATGGTTGAGGTAATAGAATCGGACGACAGAGCCCAGATAATAGCTCTGGACAAACAGTTCTATTGACGGGAGACGCGCGGCAGGCGCGCAGGGATCTGCGCGTCTCGGCCGTGTCGTGCGGGCAGAGGTGATAGAAGTGAGCTCTCAGCGGATTCAGCGGGTCGCCGTTCTTCTCTGGCAGGAAATAAGCGAGATCGTGCGCTCCAAGATGAAGGATCCGAGGCTCGGATTCATCACGGTCACGCACGTCGAGGTCAGCCCTGATTTGCACTACGCCAAGGTGTACGTCTCGAGCCCGGGCGCTCACGAGGCGCTCCTCGAGCAGATAGACGTTCTTTCCGGGGCGGCGGGCTTCGTAAGGGGAGAACTGTTCAAGAGGGTGACGCTCAGGTTCGTTCCGGAGCTTTCTTTCAAAGAGGACACGTCGATAGAACACGGAATGAGAATAAGCAAGATCCTGAAGGAGCTGGAGCGGCAGGAGAAGTCGGGAGAACCGGAGGAACGAGAGAACCAGAAGAACGGGGGAAACCTTGAGCATTGAGAAGGTGGCGGGTGTGATCAGGTCTGCAGAGTCCCTGATGATAACCTCTCACGTGGACCTTGACGGGGACGCCGTGGGTTCCGAGCTGGGTCTCGGGCTTGTGCTCGAGAAGATGGGTAAGAACCTGGCCGTGGTGAATCAGGACCCTCTTCCACCGTGCTACAGATTCCTTCCTGGGAAGCATCTTCTCAGAAATCTCGGAGAGGGACCCGACTGCTTCGACGCGGCTCTGGTGCTTGACTGCACGTCCCTTGAGAGAACGGGCTCGGTGGGCGAATTCATATCGAGTCAGAAGATTCCCGTTGCGAACATAGACCATCACGGCAGCAACGTTTGCTTTGGAGCCATCAATTGTGTGAGGCCGGACGCCTGCGCGGCGGCCATCCTCGTGCTGGAGATCATCTCCAAGCTTGGCCAGAGCGTGAGCCCCGACGTGGCAACCTGCCTGTACGCGGCCGTGCTGGCTGAGACGGGCTCCTTCCGTCTTTCCAACACTTCTGCCGAGGCTCTTGAGGTTTCGGCACGTCTCGCGGGGGAGGGTGCCGACCCGTTTGCCGTCGCCGCTCAGGTGTACGGAAAAAGATCGCCTGCCACTCTTCGTCTGATAGGCGAGGCGCTGCGTTCGCTCGAGGTGCTGTTCGACGGCCGGATGAGCATCATAACGCTGGACAGGGCGCAGCTCAACGCGGCCGGAGCAGTGGGAGGGGATGAGCTGGAAGGTGTGGTCAACTTCGCCATGACTGTTGAGGGGATCAGAGTCGGCGTCTTCCTGAGAGAGCTTCCGGGGGGGATCGTCAAGATGAGCCTCAGGTCAAACGGGACCGTTGACGTGGACGTGATAGCGAGGAAATTCGGTGGTGGTGGGCATTCCAATGCGGCGGGAGCCAAAGTGCCCGGGACTCTGGAGGGCGTGAGAGGGGCCGTAATTGAGCGAATTGCAGAGGCACTTGCTGGAGGATAGGGTCCTCAACATAGACAAAGGCGATGGCGTCACTTCCTGCAAGGTCGTCGAGAGAGTCAAGCGGCTTTTCCGACTGGGGAAGGTGGGGCACGCCGGCAGCCTCGACCCTTTCGCTACCGGTGTCCTCCTGGTTTGCACGGGGAACGCTACAAAGATCACCCGCTTTCTGATGGATCTCGAGAAGGAATATCGCGGCACCATCCGGCTCGGTGTCGAGACGGACACGGACGATTCCACCGGGCAGGCCACCGCGCCTGCCGGCGACTTCTCCGTCTCTGAGGAAGAGCTCAGAGACGCGGTGGCGGGTTTCAGAGGCCGCATCCTCCAGCGGCCGCCCAGAGTGTCGGCTCTCAAGCATCAGGGGAGGCGTCTCTACCAGATGGCGAGGGAGGGGCAGGAGTTCGACGCGGCCCCGAGGGAAGTGGTCATTCACGAGTTCACGCTCTCCCGATTCGAGTCTCCTCACGTGGAGTTCCGCCTTCGGTGCTCCAGGGGAACCTACGTTCGCGCGATCGCCAGAGACGTCGGCAGAAAGCTGGGATGCGGCGCTCACCTCGCGTCGCTGCGCAGGACGGCCGTGGGCGGCTTCACGGTTGAGGATGCCGTGACCCTGGATGAGCTCAGGGCCCGGGCCGACGAGCTCAATCGCGGAGTGCTCCCGGAGATTACCTCGAAGAGTACGGCATCCGTGGACGAAGCGCTTTCGTTTCTCACTGCAGTGTTCTTGAGACAGGGGGTCGAGGAGAGAGTGCTGCACGGGCACAGTCCCGCTTGTGCTGAGATCGATCGAGCCCAGGGCGAGCTGACTCCGGAGGAGCCCGTGCGAGTGGTTTCCTTCACCGGTGAGCTGCTGGCTGTGGGCAGGCTCACGTCTTCACGGGGAGAGGACATCGTGAAACTGGAGAGGCTTCTTTCGCCGTCGAGAGGATAGGCGCCAATGAAGGGTTCTGTTGTGACAATCGGAGTGTTCGACGGTGTGCACGTCGGTCACCGGCAGGTCCTCGAGCTGGTTGTGTCCAGGGCCGGAGAGCTCGGCGTCGGCGCAGTCGTGGTGACCTTTGAGCCGCACCCCGACGAGGTGCTGGGAAAGGTGAGGGGGGGTCGCTTTCTCCTGACGACGCCCGACGAGAAGAAGGCATTGCTTGCGAATACGGGCGTGGATGTGGAAGTGCTGGTCGAGTTCACGCCGGGGGTGGCCCGCATGGACGCCGCCGCTTTCGTGAAGAAGTACCTCTGCGAAGCGTTGGCGCTCAAGGTGCTTGTGATGGGGCACGACTTCAGGATGGGAAGAGAGAGAAACGGAGACAGAGACGTGCTCGAGTCTCTGGGTGCGAGCCTGGGCTTTTCCGTTGAGGAAGTTGAGCCGGTTGTCATCGGCGGCAGTCCGGTCAGCAGCACCAGGGTCAGGAACGCGATCCTCGGAGGGGACATGGAACTCGCCATGACGCTCCTCGGGCGGCGTTACTCACTGGAAGGCCTCGTGGTCCCCGGAAAGGGAACCGGCAGGAAGCTCGGTTTTCCCACGGCTAACCTGTCCGTACACGAGAAGAAGCTTGTCCCGCCCGACGGCGTGTACGCCGCGCTGGCGGACGTCCAGGGCCAGACTTTAAAGGCCGCCGTGAACATAGGGGTGCGCCCGACGGTGGGAGGGGAGGAGAGACTGGTGGAGGGACACCTGATCGGCTTCGAGGGGGACATCCTCGGCAGGCAGATGAGCCTCTCGTTCGTGTGCCGAATCAGAGAAGAGAGGAAGTTCCCGAGCAGGGATGCCCTGTCCAGGGCGATTGTCGATGACGTCCAAAAAATCGCGCATCTTGTTGATATATAAAGCGATAAGATTTTTTCGTGACAACGAACTTTAGGCTTTTCAAACTAAACACTAGCTGTTACAATGCGCCTCGTCACAAAAGGGGTTTTTCACTTTACTGGATTTCGACGGTTGTGGTAGAATCGAGTTTTGAGTCTGTTAGAAGAGTGGTGCTGGGAGATTTTTCTCTTCTTCGTTCGTGCGCAGCAAGGGAGGTGAAACTAGGTGCCGCTTTCCAAGGACACGAAGAAAGGAATCATTGGACAGTTTAGACTGCATGAGCAAGATTCCGGTTCCCCCGAGGTGCAGGTTGCGCTGCTCACGGAGCGAATTAAGAGTCTGACAGAACATTTCAAAGTACACAAGAAAGATCACCATTCCCGCAGAGGTCTCCTCAAGATGGTTGGCCAGAGGCGCAGACTTCTGGACTACTTGAAGGCCACGCGGATTGATAGATACAGGGCCCTCGTAAGAGAGCTGGGGCTCAGGAAGTAACGGGGTAGCTTCTCCCAAGTTATCTTGTTTTCGAACCCGATGGAGTCGGGCTCGAAGGAGGCTACCCATTTCTTTTGGAGGTAAATTCTAATGTCTGAACGCGTTGAGTTGGAAGTCGCCGGTAGAACACTCAGCATCGAAACGGGCAAGGTGGCCAGACAGGCCTCCGGTGCAGTAACCGTCCGCTACGGAGACACGGTCGTGCTTGTGGCGGTCGTCGCCTCCGAAGAGCCTCTCGAGGCCGCTCTCGATTTCATACCGCTCACCGTGGACTACAGGGAGAAATCCTACGCGGCGGGGAAAATCCCGGGCGGTTTCTTCAAGAGGGAAGGCAGGCCCAGTGAGAAGGAGATCATGAGCTCGAGGCTCATAGACAGGCCGGTGAGGCCCCTGTGCCTGAAGGACTTCAAGCACGAACTGCAGATAGCGGCGTCGGTGCTCTCCTCCGACCAGCAGAACGATTCCGACGTACTCGCCGTCATAGGCGCATCGAGCGCCATTTGTCTCTCGCACATTCCATTCCCCGAGCCGTTGTCTGCCGTACGGATCGGCAGAGTAGCCGGCAAGCTCATAGTGAATCCCACGTTTGCCGAGCTCGATTCCAGCGACATGGACGTGGTGGTGGCCGGAACGACCGGTTCCATTCTCACCGTGGAGGGTGGGACAAAGGAGGTGTCCGAGAAGGACCTTCTGGACGCCCTGATGCTGGCGCACGAGCACATCGGCAGGATAAACGCCATTCAGAGCTCTCTCGTCGGGCGTCTTGGAAAGCCGAAGGTGACCGTGCCCGCGCGCGAGTTCGACGCCGCGCTCGTTTCGGAGCTCAGGTCGCGTTTCCTCGGCCCGATACGGGAGGCCAACGCGATTGCGGACAAGGAGAAGCGCAAGGACGCAATCAAGAGGATAAAGACGGAATCGGTGATGGGCCTGGTAGAGAAGTATCCGGGCAAGGAGCTCGACATCGCGGAGCTCGTGGAGGAGATAGAGAGGGAGGATTTGAGGCGGATGGTTCTGCAGGAAAGGCGCAGAGCGGACGGCCGCTCCCCGGACGAGATAAGGCCGATAACCTGCGAGGTGGGCCTACTTCCCAGGACGCACGGTTCCGCTCTTTTCACGAGAGGGCAAACCCAGAGCCTCGTCGTTACGACGCTCGGTACCTCGCTCGATGAGCAGCGTGTCGAGGAACTCGAAGGACAAAGCTGGAAGACGTACATGCTGCACTACAACTTCCCGCCGTTCAGCGTCGGCGAAGTGAGACCCATGAGGGGTCCGGGAAGGCGGGAAATCGGTCACGGTGCTCTCGCCGAGAGGTCGATTCAGCCCATGATTCCGAGTTCGACGGAGTTCCCGTACACGATTCGGATCGTCTCGGACATCCTTGAATCCAACGGTTCCTCATCGATGGCCACCGTCTGCGGCGCAAGCCTCGCGCTCATGGACGCCGGCGTGCCCATCAAGGCGGCCGTGGCCGGAATCGCGATGGGGCTCGTGCAGGAGGGCAACTCCCGGGAGGTTCTCACCGACATACTGGGCATAGAGGATCACCTGGGCGACATGGATTTCAAGGTGACCGGCACTCGGAAGGGCCTGACCGGGTTTCAGATGGACGTAAAGGCGACCCAGATGGATTCCGACGTGCTCCGAGCGGCCCTCGAGAAGGCTCGGGACGCCAGGCTCTTCGTGCTGGACGCCATGGACAAGGCCATATCCGCGCCGAGGCCCCAGCTATCGGCCTACGCACCGCGGATAACGGTCATACGGATCGACCAGGACAAAATCAAAGACGTCATAGGACCCGGTGGGAGAGTCATAAAGAAGATAACTGAGGAAACGGGTGCGCTGATCAACATAGAGGACAGCGGAGAAGTCAGGATTGCCTCCTACGATGCGGCCAATGGGGAGAAGGCCCTCATGATGATAAAGAACATCACGGAGGACCCGGAGATAGGGCGCATCTACCAGGGCAAGGTAAGAAGAGTCGTCCCGTTCGGTGCCTTCGTCGAGATACTCCCGGGTCGCGACGGCCTCGTACACATCTCCGAGCTCGAGTTCCACAGGGTGGCAAGGGTCGAAGACGTGCTTCGTGAGGGCGACACCGTGAGCGTCAAGGTCATAGGCATCGACAACGAAGGCAAGGTAAAGCTCAGCAGAAAGGCCGCCCTCGCCGCGAGCGAAGGGTCAAGAAGGGAATAGTGCCGTGTCTCTCGCCGCGAGCGCTGCTTCAAGAAGGGACCGTCGCGGTCTCTCTCGGGGTGGTCATGACGGAAGGGATTCTCCACAGAGACGTCTTGAACGGCGGCATGACCGTCGTGGCAGAGGAAGTCCCGGGAGTGAGGTCCGTCTCGGTGGGCGTTTGGGTCCGCTCAGGCTCCAGGAACGAGAAGGCGGAGCAGGGCGGACTCTCGCATTTCATCGAGCACATGAGCTTCAAGGGGACCTCCAGCCGAAGCGCGTTCGAGATAGCAAGAAGCCTGGAGAGCGTGGGGGGACAGCTCGACGCCTTTGCCTCCAGGGAATTCACGTGCTACCTCGCCAGGGTCTTTGACGAACACCTTCCGCTCGCGATAGACGTCCTGTCTGACATCGTGTGCCGCTCTCTCTTCGATCGTGACGAGATCGAGAAAGAGAAGAGGGTGATTCTTGACGAGATTCGCACCCTCGAGGACACCCCCGACGACCAGATTCACGAAGTCTTCTCCCAGGTGATATGGAGAGAGCATTCTCTGGGCCGCTCGATCCTGGGGTCCAAGGAGACAGTCGAGGCCTTCAACAGGGGTCTGGTTGCCGGGTTCCACGGGACGAACTACGGGCTGTCCAACACGATTGTGTCCGTGGCAGGCAAGTTCGATTATCCTGAGCTGCTGCGTCTTCTCAGCCGGAGTTTCTCGCTTCCCGAGAAAACCACCCTGGAAGACGGGGGACCGGTGCCCGGTTACGGTCGAGATACGGTAGTGAGTGAGCGGGATCTGGCGCAGGAGTATATCTGCGTGGGGTCCAGAGGCGTATCATACAACGACGAGGCGCGCTTCCCCGTGATTGTCCTCAACGTGGCCTTAGGCGGAGGCATGAGCTCCAGGCTCTTTCAGAGAATCCGAGAAGAGCTTGGGCTCGCTTATTCCGTCTATACGTACGCGGATTTCATGAAAGACTCCGGCCTCTTCTGCTCGTTCATGGGCGTCGATCCCGGCAGGACGATTCAGGCGTTGGAGGCAATGCTCGCCGAATTCGAGAAGGCAAGAGACTCTGGTCTCGACAGCGACGAAATCGAGAGCGCAAAGGCCCAGCTCAAGGGTTCGCTCTTCCTGGGGATGGAGAGCATGAGCAACAGAATGACGCGGCTTGCGAAGGCCGAGATCTACTGCGGCAGGTACGTCTCGCTTGACGAAGTCGCCTCCAAGATAGACGGGGTTACCCCGGAGGACGTGCTGAAGGCAGGCGAGCTGGTCCTAAGTCCCAGGAACCTCTCCCTGGTCGCAACAGGACCCTGCCCGGAGAAAGACCTGTCAGGAGTTATGCGGGCCGTGTGACGCCGGCACGGGCGCCGAGCGTTGCTGCCGCGCTGGTATCTGAAGCCCGCCTCAGTGCCGCCTTGCGTGCCGCGCGGTGCCGGAGAACGCCAGGCACGATAGCTAGTATCTGAAGCCCGCCTCCTCAATCCGCTTTGCCGCCTCGGCGAGCCTCTCCTCGCTCACGGTAAGAGAAACCCTCACGTACCCCTCGCCGTACTTGCCGAAGCCCACCCCCGGAGCGACCAGCACACCCGTCTTGTTCAGGAGATCGGAAGCGAACGCGTCAGAGGACGTGTAAGAGCGGGGGATGCGCAGCCAGACGTAGATCGTCGCTGAAGGCGATCTTACCTCCCAGCCGATTGCGCGAAGCCCGGATACAAAGGCGTCCCGGCGTTTTCTGTAGACTTCGGAAATGGACCTCGTGAGGACCTCGGCGTTGTCCAGAGCCACCATTCCCGCCCGTTGACTCGCCATGAAGATACCGAAATCCATGTTGGTCTTTATCTTCAGAAGATTGCTCACGAAGGTACTGTTGCCGCAGGCAAACCCGAGCCGCCAGCCCTGCATGCTGAAGGACTTCGAGAAGGAATGGAACTCTATCGAGAGCTCCTTGCCCTTGTCAAACTCGAGGAAGCTCCTCGCCCTGAAATTGTGATCGAGCGAAAGGTCGCTGTATGCGATGTCCGACATCACGCAGATGTCGTTGTCGATCGCGAATCTTCTCAGGCGTTCGTAGAACTCGTCTGTGGCGACCGCCCCCGTCGGGTTGTTCGGGTAGTTCACCAGCATGAGCTTCGAACGCTTCAAGACGTCGGCGGGGATTTTCTCCAGTTGAGGGAGGAAGTCGGCTTTTTCGACTAGGGGAACCTGGTAGATGGACGCCTGGGCCACGGTCGCCGCACCGAGATAGGCCGGGTAGCAGGGCGATGTGATGAGAATGCCGTCACCGACGTCGAGAAAGGCAAGCATGAACTTGGCCAGGCCTTCCTTGGAGCCTATGAGCGGCAGGATTTCCCTGCGGGGATCCAGCGTCACCCCGAAACGCCTCAAGTACCATCTGGCGATGGCCTCCTTGAACTCGGGTAGGCCGTCGAAGGCGGGATAGCGGTGATTTTCCCGTGTCGCGTCGTCGAGCGCGTTGTGGAGAGCCTTGATGACTATGTCGGGCGGTCTCATGTCGGGATTGCCCACTCCAAGATCTATGACGTCCACTCCCGCCTTGAGCTTGGCGTCCTTCGCCGCAAAGAGCTTGGCGAGCGCGTAGGTGGGCAGGTTCTTTATTCTCTCCGAAGGTTCGAGCATAAGGTCCTCCATGCGCAGGTTGGCTTCGTGCGGTCGGATTCCGCGGTCTCTTCGACCATCGAAATAGCATACCACGGACGTGAGACATGCGAAAGGGGTCTCAATGCGCCGGCGATGGAGGTGGCCCGGTCAGCCTGGGGGAAGGACGGTGCAGGGGTCCGACGACTAGTGCCCGCTCTGCTCGACCAGCTCGCATTGCTCGGGGGTCTCACTTGCGCCCGGGGTCACGGCCGCAAGAGGGAGTGTGAAGCGGAAATGGCTCCCTTTCCCAAGAGTGCTTTCCGCCCAGATCTTCCCGCCCATCTTCTCCACCAGTTCCTTACAGATTGCCAGGCCGAGACCCGTGCCGGCCGGCTTACCTCTCACCGTGTCAGCCACCTGCATGAACCTGTCGAAGATGTGCTCCAATTCCTCCCGAGGTATGCCGCGTCCGTTGTCAGAAACCGCGATGCAGAGGTACGCGGACTGCGCGCCGGCAGGCACGCTGCCGCCCGCGCTGGCGGCTGCGGGTACTGCCCGTGCCCTTACGGTTCCTCCCGAGTCCGTGAACTTGACGGCGTTTGTGAGGAGGTTGATCAGGATCTGAACGAGCCTCTGTTCGTCAGCCAGCACACACGTCTGTTCGGGCAGCGGCTCCATGCCGACGCTGACGAGCTTCTCTTTTGCCATGGGGGTCACACCCTCCAGCGCGGCCTCGATGGATCTGCGAACGTCGGTGGGCCGGAGCTCGAGCTTGCTTCTGTCCGCGTCAATCCTCGAGAGATCGAGCAGGTCTTCTATGATCAACGTCAGTCTTTCCGCCTGCTCCATTATGATTCGCAGGAACGATTCGCGCTTCTCCTCGGGTATGTGGCCGTAGTCCAGGAGGGTCTCCGCGTACGCCTTCACGGCCGCAAGCGGAGTCCTGAGCTCGTGAGACACGTTCGATACGAAGTCCGACTTCATCCGGTCAAGCTCCACGAGCTCCGCGTTGGCCGACTCCAGCCGCGCGTTTGCGCGAGCCAGTTCTTCGGCCTGCCGTGCCAGTGCCTCCTCGGCGACGTGTCGTTGCACGACGAGGGCGACGGCGCTGCCGAGCCCGTCCAATATCGCATCCTCGGTCGACAGAATAGGATGTTTGGCGAAGAGTGCCAGCACTCCCATCGTTTCGCCACCGGGAACTCTAAGCTGGTATCCGACGAAGGAGACCAGCCCCAGCTCGCGCGCCCATTCGTGGTTGTGAACGCGGGGATCGTTCGAGGCGTCGTTTGTCACGAATTTGTGGTCTTCGCCCGAAGCAACGCGTCCGATCCTGTAGCAGCCGAAGGGAACGCGGCGATGCGTCTTCCCGTCCGTGTGGGTGTAGCGACCCGAACTCGCCATGAGGTGCAGACACTTGTTCCGGTAGCGGCAGAGATGCGGCCCCTCCTTGACCTCTGCATGAACGCAGTCCTGTTCACACAGGTCCCCGGGTCGAATGAGCCAGATTCGGCAGAAATCGGCGTCGAAAAGGCGGACGATGCTGTCGGTGATGGACTTGAGTTTATCCGCGAGAGGGGTGGGTGCAAGAAGCGACTGCTGGAGCAGGTTCACACCCTCCTGCCACCTCAGCATTCTCTCGAGCTCCGGCCCACCGACGTTCGCAGATCCATCGAGGCCGCG
>JAZDPI010000328.1:0-6543 GCA_043797775.1 Candidatus Eiseniibacteriota bacterium | reverse complement strand
CCAGCAGTGAGCTGGAGACATTGTTCGCCGGCCACGGTGAGGTCAGGCAGGTCAAGGTGATAGAGGGGAAGGGATTTGGATTCGTCGAGATGTCGAACGCATCGGACGCCGAGAAGGCCAAAGAGGCGTTGGACGGTCGCGAGTTCCAGGGGCGTACCCTCAAAGTCGACGAGGCACATCCGCCCAAAAGCAGAGAGAGAACGAGTTACGGAAGATACTAAGATCTTCGTGAGATAACTCCACTTCAGTACGATAGCCAACCATTTCATGCATCGAGAATCGGGAGGAATCTAAGGTTCCTCCCGATTCACTATTTGTGGCGAGATGCTGCTGAGGCATACGAGCATGCCGCCTGCAGGCGCCAGGTCTCCCGCATACAAGACCTGCGGCCCCATGGTCGGGCCCGCGCCGCTAGAATCCCACCGAAAACTGAAGGCTCGTTCTGTGAGCAGTGTAGTCGTTGAGTGATTCTATCTCATCCTCGAAGTCGACGTATTGATATGTGAGCTCGACGGAGCTGCTTTTCGCGAAGATGCAGGTGATCTGGCCGGTAACGGTATTCTTCTTGCGACAGAGCTCGGACCTGGTGTACGGGACAGGCTCGATGCCGTCGCTGGGCCGGTAAACCTCGTTGGACTCGCGTTGCAGAATCCAGCCCCCACCAAACTCGAACCGGCCCACCTCCCTGGCGAAAGGTGAGTCGGGCATCCTGGCCGAAGCCCAGAGGCCCAGGGTCAGCTCGCCGTCGAACCGCGCGCAGGTGGCCGGCGGCAGAGACGGGGTGGGGCAGTAGTCGACCTCGGCCCTGCAGGGAGAGAGATGTTTGGCAAAAACGCTCCATCCGAACGGCCCTCTCTCGAATGAAAGGCCGGCTCTCGCAACCTGCCTGTTTGTGGCGTATGAGAGCGCCGCGAAGGAGGAGTAAAACCCCTCCGAGAGACAGTAATAAGCCGCCGATGCTGTAACGCCCCGCAGCGGAGTGCCCTTCAGGGTGACAAGAAGAGCGTCTCCTTCATCCTTATCGCCACCGCTCCTGCGCACGTCCTCTACGTTCTCGCTGTGATCGTATTCGAGACTCAAGGCAAAGGCCCCGGGAAGAGGAAGCAGGAGTGTCCCGCCGTAAACCTGGTTTTCCAGTGCGAAGCCTCTCGAGTCAGTGGACGAGCCTACGAAGTGCGCCGACTCTTCGTCGTCCCGCGTGGTGACGTAGTGCGCCGAAAAAAGGGCTGATTCGGGTCGCACGGCGAGGGGCACGCTTGTCTGTGCCCTGATTCCGTAGAGATCCCGCCTGTAGCGGAAGTCTGAAAGGCTCTCCGCGTCTCGCAGGAATTCATCGAAGGTGATCTCGTTTGGGTCCCTCACCCTGGCGTAGAAGGCTCGCAAATCACCCAGCCTTCCGGCTCCCGCGCCGATCGCCGCGCCTTCGAAGGTCAGAGGCGGGGCAAGCTCTTCCAGACTCTCGAGGAACACCGTGCCCGAAGCGCCTGCGCAGGCGCAGCCTGCACCCGAGCCGCCGGCCCTGGGATTGTCGTCGCGATCCCATCGCATGAGGCTGAGCGGCGTGAAGAATTCTTCGAAGT
Source organism: Candidatus Eiseniibacteriota bacterium (assembly GCA_043797775.1). Lineage (GTDB taxonomy): Bacteria > Eisenbacteria > RBG-16-71-46 > JAFGJU01 > JAFGJU01 > JAZDPI01. Next base: position 4,963 of record JAZDPI010000328.1, on the reverse strand, counting down.
ACCCGACTCTGAGTGAAAAATGTCTCGCGCGGAAGTCTGCAAAGGCGCTTCCTTCTTTCTGAGAGAGGTACTGCGGGCCGAACTCGAGCACGTCCTCACTCTCGTTGCTCAACCTTATCAGTCCGCCTGCCCGCAGGGCGGACGTGATGTGGGCTGCTATTTCACATTCAAATCTGTGAAGAATGCTCCTTCCCTCTTCAAGCCTTTCCCCGTACGGTCCGGTTGGGGGAGCGGGGACGGAGGGGTCGTGCTCGATCTGGATGTCCATGGCTCTCACCCGAACCTGGGCCTTGATTTCCACCGGCGGAAAGCCGCGGTGTACCGGGGGCGATTCCCGGCTCTCGCCCGCGTCTTGGCGCGGTGGGAGTGTTGCCGCCCCGCCTGGAGGCAGGGGTTCGGCACTCTCTCCGGGCGCCTCATCCGGTGCCGGTTGTCCGGCATTGTCAAGGGCTACCTCACCCGGAGACAGAGGTTTCGCGCTGTCGTGCGTTCTCTCGCGTGCCCCCTTCACCATGGAGCGCATAGTCTCTTCGACGTCGGCCGGCCTGTCGTAGAAGACGTCGCGGACGATGCCGTCCGAGTCAACGAGAAAGAGGCTGAAGCTAAAGCCGTCTGCGCCGTAGGCCGCGGCCACATTGCCCGTCGCGTCGGAGAGCTGGGGAAACAGGATGGCGCTGTTTGTCACGAAATTACGAACGGCCGAGAGGTCCACCGCATCGAAGTTGACCGCTGCCAACCTCACGCCCTGCGAGCTCAGTGCGTCCTCCATCCCCTGGCATGCCAGAAGAGCCTCAAGACAGGCGGGACACTCGCTGTTCCAGAAGACGAGAAGCGTGAGTGGCTGCGCACGGAACAACCTGTCGGCAGACGCAGCGCCTCCATCGTCGAGTGGGAGAGCGTGGCTGGGTGCGCCCGGCGACGCAGTCTCTACGCCTGCGCCGGTGCCCTGTGCAGCTGTCCTCTCGCGCGGAGGTGCCTCCGCAAGGAGAGGAAGACTGAAGTGGGGCGCCTTAACACCCGGCGCAAGCTGGCGCGCAGGCACTGAGGAAGACCCGAGAAGGAGCCCAGGAGCGAGTGACATCGACAGGGCGAGCACACACGAGGTCCACACCGGTGCGGCAACGAGCAGCGACCCTGCAGCGCGTGATGCGAGCGGGTGCAAGCTCGTGCCGGACAGAAGCTCCCGCAGTGTGCAAAGAAAGCGAAAGACGACCCTCCTCATACCAGAGCCTCCTCTCGATTCAGGACGTGCCCATGCTCATATTTTACGCCTCTTCCTGGCAGGAAGCCTTTCCCTGGCACGTGCCGCGGCCGTGCTCATGTGTCCAGCCTTTTCTTGGTCCCGGACGCGGAGATTGTCATACGTCCAACTCTTTCTTGATCCCCGCCACGGCAAGGTCCTTCTCGATTATCCTGCCGAGACAAGACTTCACCTCGGCGGGCAGGGGGATCACTGTGTGGCTCGCGAGAATCTTCTTCACCTCTTCCGCGGCTCTGTCCAGAGCGGAAAGTGGATCACCCTTTGAGTCGGCTGCGCGGTCGACTCCGGCACTGGGGAAGAAAGCCTCCTCCCTGAACCACTTGAGAGTGTGTTTGTTCTTGAGGAAAGACGCGTCGCTGACCGCTTCTCTGAAGACGTCGTGCGCGAGTGTCTCGTCGCTCACCAGAATACCCCTCTTGAGCCTGTACGCCATCCCGCAGACGTCGTTGTCCAGGTAGAGCTTTTCCAGACACTGGCAGTTCTCAAACTCCATCATGCCGACTCCGGAGACGACGTTGATGCCGGCGAGGGCCGCGAGAACCGCCCCCAGCCCGCTCTCAAACCCTGCCTGGTAGTCCACTCTTCGGGCGTCGCTCAAGCCCATGTAGGCGTGCGTGGGCAGGCCGAAGGACTTTCCTATCTGTGCGTACGCCGAGTCGATCATCATCGTCTCAATGGCCCCCATGGGCGTGGTGCCCTTGCGCATGTCGAAGAAGGCAGGGGAGCCTCCGTATATGATGGGTGAGCCGGGATTGGCAAGCTGGTGAATCACCACGCCGCTCAAGTTCTCGGCCGTGTGTTGCACGAGCGTCCCGGCGATCGTTACGGGCGAAGTGGCGCCCGAAAGCGGCATCGAGATGAGCTCGGCCGGTATCCCTGCCTTGCTCGAGTCGATGAGGCTCTGGCAGGTCAGGTCGCTCCACTTGAGCGGGGGAGAGGGGCAGGCGTCGAAAATTGCCAGAGGCTTTGCTTTGAGCGCCTTTTCGCTTCCTCTCACCGCGACCAGCATGTCTTTCATTATTGCGAAGCTCTCTTTGATGAAGGTGCCTGTCACGACCGGCTTCGTGCAGCCGCACAGCGCCACGTAGAGGCGGAACCTGTCCGCCATCGTGGGGGGTATGTCGGCCGGGACAATGCCCGTGCTTTGCGCGCGGACGTGCGGGAGGAAGTCGGTGAGTCGTGCGAGGTTGGCCAGGTCTCTGACCGTCGGCGGCCTGCTCCCCCCTTTCTCGTAGTCGAAGATCTTCAGGGCCGCGGAGCCCGGGTCGAAGTATGTGTTGTTGCCCGAGAGGTCCATCGCAAGGTTACCCTGCCTGTCGAACATTTCCACGTGGCGCGGGCACGTCGACAAGGCCTTCTCGACCAGTGCCTCAGAGATGAGAACGCGTTTCCCCTGTGCATCGAGCCCGGCACCGGCTTCCTTGAGAAGGGAAAGGGCTTCCTCGTTCTCTACGAACACTCCTATCTCGCGAAGCAGGCCTTTCGCTTCGTTGACTATTTTTGTGACGTCTTCCGCAAATAGGAATTCGACACGCGGGACTCTTGTGGTGCTCACGGCTACCTCCTGAAGTGACAGCCTTCCCTGCCGCAGCGCGCGCACGGCGAGAGCCGCTCGCCGGGGTCTTGCTCGAAAAGCGCGACTGCAAAGGATACCGATTTCCGCGGCACCATCATGTGTGCCCGCGTGAGGGTGACGCCGATGGAGTCGGCAGGGAGGAGACGGAAGAAAATCTCCTGTTCCTTGATGTTCCAGCTTGAATAACCCGGGCTCATCCTTGCACCGGGGAAGAGGGCCTCACCTGCTGCGAGCTCGCATATTCTCTGGTTGGCCCAGTTGCAGACCTCCTCTGCGAGAACGGAGCCCGCTGCGTCCAGGATCATGGCCCGTGCGAGCCGGCCCGAGTCTGAGTCCGCGGTGACCTTGTCCTCAAGCGGGCTTCCTATCGTACAGATTGAGAGCGCGGCCCTGACAGGGCCCGACCCCTGCGGGCTTGGCGTCCTCGAGAAGAGGCTCGAGAGGAAGCTCCCGTCGGGGAAGGCACCGCCATCCACAACTCTAAGAAGCGCCCGCGGCTGAGCGAGTGCCTCGGCCTCGGTCACAGCTTCATCCGTCAAGCCCCGGAGCTTCCCGTTGTTGAAACCCACGTTGGCCTGGCCGCCGCCTCCCGGGCTGCCGGCATACCCGCCCCCGCCGGGGCTCTCAGGCGCGCGTCTTCCTTCGGCGGGCTTTCTCCTGCCGAGAAGACGCAGGAGCTCCTCGCGCTTCACGTGTACCTCGAAGTCTCTGTAGCAGTGGACTTCGCTCATGCGATCCTCTCGTGCGCCGAGTCCAAGTCGTGCGCGAACCGTAAGGCGTGCGCCAGGCTCAAGACGCTGCGCTCGCTTCAAGCCGCGTTGCCGGCCGCCTTTCCGTAGACTGCCCTGCGGAGTGCACTTATGTGCTCCGGGGTGGTCCCGCAACAGCCACCGATTGCCGAGACGCCGAGCCCGGAAAGCGGGGCCAAGTTGGCCGCGAAGAACTCGGGCGTCTCCGGATATTCCACGCCGGCGTCCCTGGCGATGGGCTGTCCTGCGTTTGGTTCTATCAGAACGGGCCCCTTGATGGTGGCAAGGAGCGCGTCTGCGAGCTCTTTCATCTCGGCACTGCCGAGCGTGCAATTGGCCCCGACCATGTCTGCACCCCGGGACAGAAGCTTTTCGAGCGAAGGTGCGGGTCTCTCTCCCATCACCGTGAAAAACCCGTTCTTGGTCTTCTGGAACGTCATCGACACGGACACGGGCAGTCCGCAGGCCTCCTTGGCGGCCTTCAGTGCTATGAGCGCCTCCTCGAGGCTAAACATGGTCTCGATGCTGATGAAGTCGACACCGCTGTCTGCCAGGTAGTGTGCCTGCTCAACGTACGCCTCGCTCAGTGCTTCAGGTGAGAGATCGCCCAGGGGCTTGAGGAGCTTGCCTGACGGGCCAATGTTGCCGGCGACAAGAACCCGGTTGCGGCGTGTTTCGCCCTCGCGCCCGCCCCCGGCTGCGCCCCCGCCCGCAAGATCGGTGAGGCTTTGCCCGGTCGCCGCCTCGATCGCAATCCTCGCGGCAGATCGGTTTAGCGTTTCGACACTGACCGGCCGCCACCCTGGCCCGTCGTTCGCGGCAGAGCCTCCAGACCCCTTCTCGGCCTGAGAGAGCCTCACGCGGTTAGAGCCGAACGTGTTGGTCTGAATGACGTCCGCCCCGGCCCGCACGTAGTGCCCGTGCATATCCCCGACAAGATCGGGTCTCTCGATGGAGCACAAGTCGGGCATCGCGCCCGGCCTGAGTCCTGCGGCCATCAATAGCGAGCCCACGGCCCCGTCGAAGATGATGGGGAGGCGGCTCCTTTCCTTGGGTATGTCGAACCATAACGGTCTTGTCATGCGGTCACAAGTCTTCGCAACCAGAGACTTGCCGATGTCGTGTATGTCCCCTTCCACGGTGCCTATCACGGCCTTGCCCAGGCTCCTCACGCTCAGCTTCTCCCTGTCGAGCCGCGGTTTGAGCTCGGACATTGCAGCCTTCATGGCCTCAGACGCCATCATGAGCTCGGGCAGGAAATACTCACCTCGTTCCCAGCGCTTGCCGGCCTCGCTCAGCCCGCACGCGAAACCGCCCTCGATTACCTTGAGAGGATCCAGGCTCTTCTCGAGGGCTTCGCCTGCCAGTTTCAGAGCC
>JAZDPI010000286.1:0-4075 GCA_043797775.1 Candidatus Eiseniibacteriota bacterium | reverse complement strand
ACGTCGAGATGCTCCAGGCAAGGAGGAGCGCGAGTACCGGCAGTTCTATCGACACTCTCCACTTCCCCGGGGCGCCGCGCGCTATCAACAGCGCAAGAAGACCGAGCAACATGAGCGACAGCCCGATTTCCTGGCCCACTATTGTCGTGGTCGCCGACAGGGAGAACACTGCTAACCCGGCAAGAGAGACAAGCCGGCCGGCCTTCTCCATTGCGACTGGCCCACCTTGACGCATTCGGTTTTCCTCCAACTGGCTGTTCCCCTTCTGCCTACCGAGCTCGCCTCGTACCTCAGGGGAGACTCGAGCGCCGTCGTTGACCGGATGACTGAGGGAGAATACCTGATGGCCACCGCGGCGGTCAAGCCGCCTGGGAGGCACCTCATTGACACAGTCCCCGCCAGACAGTAGAGTGGACGCGAAAGGAGGCCGCATGAAGTTCTCCAAGACGGAGTTTGGCTATGTTCTTGTGCTGGGACCGAACGATGAGATAGTCTCCTCGATAGGCGCATTCGCACGGTCTGTTGGAGTGGGCAGTGCCGTTGTGAGCGGGATAGGCGCTGCCGGGGATCTCGTGATAGGTTACTTCGACAGACAGAGAAAGACTTACGTCAAGAGGCAGTTGGAGGGTGAATACGAGATCCTGAGTCTGACGGGCACGGTTTCTCACTTCGAAGGGAACCCGTGGGTGCACGTTCACGTCGTCGCCTCAGGACCTGATTTCAGCGTCGTGGGCGGGCACCTGTTCTCAGGCCGCGTCACGGTAACTCTCGAGACTGTTGTGAACGTGAGCGCCGGGCGAATCGAACGGAAGGAAGACGCAGAGTCCGGATTCAAGTTTCTCGATCTCGAGCGCTCTGTGTGAGACTTGTGAGGTGAAGATTCACGGGCGAGCGTTCTGAAGAGTTTGACCTGCCTCTGGAAGAGGACTTGGTGAAAGGTGGTTTCTGAACATGGGGACCTACTCCGCCGGCATTGTCGGAGCAACGGGAGCAGTCGGCAACGAGGTGCTGAAGATACTGGAAGAGAGGGAGTTTCCGCTGTCCCGTCTTGAATTGTTTGCGTCGGAGAGATCCAGGGGCCGATCCCTGGAGTTCAGGCGAGAGAAAGTGCCCGTAAGGGTGCTGGAAGCCTCGTCTGTGCCGGGGATGGACGTGGTGTTTCTCTGCGCTGGCGGCACGGTGAGCAAGCAGTACGCCCCGCACCTGGCCCGGCACGGAAGCCTTGTCATTGACAACAGTAGTGCTTTCAGGGCCGACCGGGACATACCGCTCGTGATTCCCGAGATAAACGGGAACGAGGTCATAGGGCGGAAGGGCATCGTCGCCAATCCCAACTGCTCCACGGTGCAGCTCGTCATGGCCGTTGCGCCGATACATCTGCGGTGGGGGATAGAACAGATCTATGTGGCGACGTATCAGTCCGTGTCCGGAACCGGCGGCAGGGCCATGGAAGAGCTTCGGCATCAATCTCAGGCGTATCTGGAAGGCCGCCCGGTCGAGAGACACGTCTACCCTCACCAGATTGCCTTCAATCTCTTTCCTCACATTGGGGATTTCGACGGCGACGGGCTCAACGTGGAGGAGAGAAAGGTCGTGAATGAGACCCGGCGCTTCCTCAAGGACGACAATCTGCCGGTCGCTGCGACTTGCGTCCGGGTGCCGGTGTTCAGAAGCCACAGCGAGGCCGTCTTCGTCGTGACGAAGAAGGACACCAGCGCTGCCGAGGTGACTCAAGCGTTGCGCTCGGCGCGAGGCGTTGTCCTCGCGGGAAGCGAGGACGAGCGCTACGCCACCCCCATGTTGGCGGAGGGTCGGGATGAGGTGTTCGTGGGACGGGTGAGAGACACACACCCGCAAGGCAGGGGGATATCGATGTGGGTGGTGTCCGACAATCTGAGGAAGGGCGCCGCGCTCAACGCGGTGCAGATTGCTGAATTGGCACTCGGCGTGAACGTTCCCGCCCGGAACAGAACCTGCTGCGGTGCCTGAGGAGAGGCAGCGATGGACGAGACATACTCTCTGTACGTAAGGAGCCTCATGGAGAGAACCGTTTCCTCGCTCGCCGGGCGAGGCTTCACCGCCCTGGCCGTTCAGAGTGGGAAAGACGCGACGGACAAGGTGTTGAGTCTTATCCAGCCAGGAGTGACGGTGGGAGTCGCGGGGTCCGTGACGCTGCGTGAGATAGGCGTCGTGGACGCCATCCTTGCAAGGGGACACACGGTCTTCCAGCAGTGGGGGACGCCTCTGGCCGCTCAGCCCGCGGATTTTGACTACAGGCGCGCCCAGCTCACCAGCGACGTGTTTCTCTCCGGCTCGAACGCCGTCACAATTGACGGTGAGCTCGTGAACGTGGACGGTGTCGGCAATCGCGTCGCGGCAATGATATTCGGACCCTCGAAGGTAATCGTGGTCGCCGGATGGAACAAGATAGTGCCGGATGTGAGCGCCGCAGTTCAGAGAATCAGAACCGTCGCCGCCCCGCTCAATGCAAGGAGACTGTCACTCGGCGTTCCGTGCGTGAAGACCGGCCAGTGCGTGGATTGTGACGCGCCTGACAACATATGCCGGGTCACGACGATCGTTTCGAGGAAACCGAGGAGGACGGATCTGACGGTCATCCTGGTGGCCGAGCGGTTGGGCTACTGAAAATCGCGCCCCGGTGCCGTGCCGCGTGTATCGACATCGGGGCGCTGTTCTTTCTATATTCGAAGGGCCGGGGGCCGGCCGCGGGCACCTCTTACTGGGTTCCCTTCATCTTCCTGAGGAAAGGCTCGAAGAGATCAATCGGCACCGGGAAGATCGTGGTCGAGTTGTTCTCAGACGCGACTTCCTTGAGAGTCTGCAAATACCTGAGCTGAAGCGCGTAGGGGAACTCCGATATGATCCTTGCCGCATCGGCGAGCTTCTGCGCCGCCTGGTACTCGCCCTCCGCGTTTATGATTTTGGCTCTCCTTTCTCTCTCTGCTTCTGCCTGCTTCGCCATCGAACGCTGCATTTCCTGCGGCAAATCCACGTGCTTCACCTCCACGGCCGACACCTTGATTCCCCAGGCGTCGGTGTGCTTGTCGAGAATCGTCTGCAGCTGCATGTTGATTCTCTCCCTGTCGGAGAGGAGGTGGTCGAGGTCGGCTTGACCTATGACGCTCCGCAGAGTCGTCTGGGCGAGCTGAGACGTTGCGAAGAGGAAGTTCTCGACTTCCACAATCGCCTTGTCCGGATAAAGCACGCGGAAATAGACGACCGCGTTCACCTTGATGGAGACGTTGTCCCGGGTTATCACGTCCTGGGCTGGCACGTCCATCACTACCGTCCGCAGACTCACCTTTATCATGCGGTCGACGACGGGTATCAACAGGAAAATACCGGGTCCCTTTGATCCCACCAGCCTGCCGAGCCTGAACACGACGCCTCTCTCATACTCCCTAAGCACTTTGACGGCGCTCAGAAGAATCAGAACTACGATGATCAGCAGAGTCCACGTTACGGGCATGGCTACCTCCTCCATGAACTAGGGTCTTGTTGTCTCACCACTAGTTGCCTTTGAGTTTCTCGACGATCAGAATGAACCCTTCAACGCGAGCGACTCTGACGCTGTCGCCCACGCTGAGGTCCTCAGGGGAAGTCGAATCCCAGAGCTCCCCGTGTACGAACACCTTGAGGCTTCCGTTCGACTTCTGCACAACGGTTCCTGTCTCTCCGAGAAGTCCCTTGGTCCCGGTTGTGGGTTTCCTCCTTTGGGCGAGAAGTGCCTTGGCCACGGCGAACATGAAAAACGCAGCGGTGGAGAGAACGGCCGTCAGTATTACCTGCCACGATATCCGCATGAACGGTTGAGGAGATTCGATGAGCATCAGGGAACCCAGGGTCATACACACTACTCCGCCTACTGTGAGAAGTCCGTAGCTGGTTATCTTTACCTCGGCGATGAAAAGAATCACGCCCAGGACTATCAGGAGCAAGCCCGCGTAGTTTATGGGAAGAGTCTGGAACGAGTAAAGAGCCAGGAGGATGAAAATCCCTCCAAGGACCCCGGGGAAGATGGAGCCGGGGTTGGAGAGCTCGAAGAATATGCCGT
>JAZDPI010000265.1:0-19227 GCA_043797775.1 Candidatus Eiseniibacteriota bacterium | reverse complement strand
AAGAGATCGGCGAGAAATATACTCTCGGAATAATCCTTCTCGAAAGAGCGCGGCAGTTGGTGGGTGCGGGTGGGAGCTCCAAGCTCGAAGCCGGAGTCCGGCTGCTCGAGGAGGCCAGGGATCTCTTCCTTTCGCTCGCCGCTGATTACTGGGTCGCGCAGTGTTACGTCGCATTCGCGGTGGTCGAATCGCAGCGAGGAGCCGTTGAAAGCGCCCATGGGCATCTGGCTCGCGCCAGAGACATATTCTCGCGCCAGAGCGAGGAATCCGCGCTCAAGAGTCTTGCCGCGGTCCAGAGAGAGATAGAGGAGAGGCTTGTGCAGACCTCCATGTCGCAGCTCAGCCAGTTCGAGCTCAGCGAGAAGCTGGAAGAGCTGGCGCAGGTCTCGCTTGAGTTCCGCGACAAGATATCGGAGATGCTGAGCGTCATATCCGGGGCCGTCAGGGCCGACGGTGCCCTGGTTGCCGCCAGGAAGTCGCAGTCCGAACCATACGAACTAATCTGTACCGTCGGCATGTCTTCCGAGGCGGCTTCCAGTGTCATTTCTGCCCTGTCCTCGGGAGAGAAGATTCTTGACAGGCACGAACCTTACATATCTCTTCACTCTCCCGGATTGAGGGACATCGACGCCGACTCGAACGTTCGGAGAAAAGTCCTGTCCTTTGTGGCCGTGCCCTTCAGATGGATGGAGGCAGGGAGAGCGGTTCTTTACGTCGACAGGATCAAGAGTAATCGTGCAGGTGCCCTGCTTCAGGCGGAGCTCAGCACCTGCGTCGGGCTTTGCATAAAGCTCGGCGGGCTTGTGGTGGAAATGAAACTCAAGGAGAAGGCCGAGGAGAATCTAAGGCTGAGGAAGAAGCTCGAGGAGCGAATCGCCTTCGACGACATAATTACGCACAGCAGTGAGATGCTGGAGATCGTCAGGCTGGTGGGAAAGGTTTCCAACAATCTTTCCACGGTTCTTCTGCAGGGCGAGACCGGCACGGGCAAGAAGCTCATCGCCAGAGCGATACATCTCAGCAGCCCCCGCCGGGACAAGCCGTTTGTGACCGTTGACTGCGCTGCTCTGCCTGAGAGCCTCCTCGAGAGCGAGCTCTTCGGCTACTTGCGCGGTGCCTTCACCGGCGCCGAACGCGACAGGAAAGGGCTCCTTCAGGAAGCCAACGGTGGTACCATATTCCTTGACGAGGTCGGCAGGGCGGGTCTCTCGCTCCAGAGACGCCTTCTGCACCTGCTCGACTCCGGTGAGGTGAGGCCCGTAGGTTCCACGAGCTACCTGTCTCTTGACGTGAAAATAGTCTGTGCGACTACCAGTCAGGACCTGAGAAAGGACGTCGAGGAGGGAAGATTCCTCAAGGACCTCTACTATCGGCTGAACGACATATGCATATCTATTCCTCCTCTTCGGGAGAGGAAGGACGACATACCTCTGCTTTGTGATCACTTCTTGAGAAGATACAGTCAGGAGATGAGCAAACGCTTGGCCGGCATCTCCAAGTCCACTATGATGAGGCTCATGGATTTTGACTGGCCGGGTAACGTTCGCGAGCTGGAGAAGGCGATCAAACGCGCGGTGATACTTGCAGACGAAGGCGAAACGATTACGGCGGAGCTCCTGCCCCAGGAGCTTCTGAGCGCCACCTCCGCGTCTTCTTCCGGGGGCGATCTGGAGCTCAGGGATGCCGTTGAGGACTTTGAGAAGAGAACCATAGTCGCCGCTCTTGACAGGTTCTCCTGGAACAAGAGCAGGGCCGCAGCATTCCTTGGGCTGAGCAGGAAAGGCCTCAAGAACAAGATTCGGAGGTACGAGCTAGACAGAAGAATCAGGACTAGAAGCAGAGTGTGATTCGAGTCCTCAGAGGTGCTCGAGCGAGCCTGATTCCTGGCGCACTGACGGCCGGGGGCGGGCCTTTTTTGTGCACTCTCTGGGCTTCTGCCGGGGGTGTTGCGTGAAGCGAGGTGTTCTTGGGGGAAGGGGAAGTCTGACTCCTTTCGTTGCAGCGTCCGCGCTGATCCATTTCGTTCTCCTCGCGACTCTGCCGCTCAGTCTGTTCGGTCTGGGGAAGAAGAGGCACGTGCACGAGGACGTCGAGCCGACTGCACTCATGGTCCTGCGAGTCATGGAGATTGCCACGGAATCCCTTCTCATCACGGACTTCACTCTCAACCCCGTCGAGAAACCGCAGTTGCCTCCCGAGGAGAGTTTGGACGGGACCGTGGAGCTCCTGGAGCCCTTCCAGTCTCTTCCCGTGTTGCCGAGCGAGATCGGCCTGAGTCCCGGCCACACGCAGGGCGAAGCCCCTGGGAAAGCCGTCCGAGATAGGTACACTCCGCCCGTGCCCGTCATTGTGGTCTGGCCGCGGTATCCGTCCTCGGCCTCCCGGCGAAACATCAGAGGTACTGTGGTTATACGGGTCCACGTCACGACGGCGGGAATCGTGGACGGGGCAGACGTGGTCTCGGGTCTGGAGGACAGAGCATTAAGGAGGGCCGCGCTGGAAGCCGCCATGGGTCTAAGGTTTCTTCCTGCGCTTCTGGACGGTAAGCCGATCGACGCGTGGTTTGCGTATCCCGTGGAGTTCGGCAAGAGGAAATGACGGTGAGGGAAGCTCCGGGAGAGAGTGTGGTTTCGAAGGGGGCACGATGCCCGGGGAGCCTGTCGGGTCTTGTCCTCGGAGCCCCGAGGGAGCCATGCTGAGAGCGATTGCCCTGCACGAAGAGGGCAGACACGCGGAGTCCCTCGAGCACTGGCGGCGCGTGGGAATCAGCCGGGCTCTCAGCTGGAGAACGTGTCCAAGGGGGACTGGAGAAGAGTCCCGTGCGTGGTGGTCGTTTTTGACACGGCGTGGAACGAGCTTTCACGGGTGGAAACCACGCTTGAGACTGCGCGCACGTGATGCCTGAACTGCGCGACGAGCAAGGCATTTACAAGGACGAGGCCATGCTGCCGAACCCGTCGGGCGAAGGTTTCTGTGCCGCGGAGGGGCAAAGGGGCCGCCGAATGAGACGGTCTGCGGGATAAGGAGATCGTTCGGAATGCTGCTGTTATTCTACCCCTGGAGAGATCCCGACGAGGCCATAACAGGCGGTTCGTCTGAACGGCTGGGTATCTGGAGATTCGTGGAACAACACTACCCCGGTTCCCGCAGGCTCTTCGGCAGAAGGGAGACCATCCACTCGAACCCCGTGGTCGAGAGCCTTCTCAGCATCCTCCACCTGCACAGGCTCCTCATCACGGCACTTTTCTCCAGAGCCAGAGGCTATTTCATGCTCTATCCAGCGTTTCCCTTCGCGGCCCCTCTGACCAACAAGTCGTTTTTCGCCGCCGCCTGGTTCTACGTTTGTCTTCGCGCAATTGCGACGCTCAAGGGCGTTCGCATAGGCATCAGGGTGCACGACCTGCCGCGATGGGCCGTGGGGAGCGCAATAGACTCGTGGAGAACGCCCGCCAGGCCCGAGTTTATGCGGCTTCTGGAAGGGATTGTGCTGCGGCTCGCGGATCGGATATGGACCACGTCGGACGCCGAGGGGAGAATCATTGTAGAAGAGTTCAAGCTCGCCCCTGGCAAAGTCTCCACATCGACAAACGGCTGTATCCGGGCGGACGCTCGTGCCTCCGTTCCTCCTGACGGGAGCTTCAGATTCGTTTACTCCGGCGCGCTCCAGAAAGAAAAGGGCATCCAGGACATGATAGAGGCTTTTCTGAGAATCCCCAGAGACGACGTCGAGCTCTATCTGACGGGCGCGCAGGGAGAATGGTTGAAGGGAAGCTATGACGACCGGCGCCTCAAGCTCCTGGGGCTGGTCAAGACGACCGAGGACGTCATCGGCGTTGTCAAGTCGTGCGACGTGGCCATCATCCCTTACCCGAGGCACAGATTCAACGACGTGATGTTTCCGACGAAGCTGGCCCTCTACGTTGTGTGCGAGGTGCCCGTACTATCCACCGACCTGGTCGAGACGTCGCGAGTCATACGTGAGAACGGGATCGGGTTGAGCTGTCCTGCTGAAGAAATGCAGAAGTACATGGAGATGCTGGCGTCCCGCCGAGACCTGCTCCGCGAGTTCGGCGACAACTGCCGAAGGATCAAGGAGGACTTCTACTGGGACACGATTCTCCGGAAGGCCTTCTGTCAGCTCGTTGGCTGAGTCCTGGCGGTCCTCCTATTTTCTCATTGACTGCGCCGCCCGCATGCTGTAGCTTTGACCCTTGACCTGCCCGGTCTATTTTTTGTTGAGGGACCCCCGTTCAGGGTCCGGCAGTACGGCGTAACATTTCGTAAAACATGAAGTTATCAGAACTCCTGAACGAGAGAGCAATCGGCGTGTCGCTCCAGGCAGCGACAAAGGATGAGGTCATAAAAGAGCTCGTCGCCATCTTGGAGAAGGCTCACGGTCTGAAGAGCGGCGCGGAGATTCTCAAGAAGGTCGTCGAGCGGGAGGCCATGGCGTCGACCGGAATCGGTCACGGCGTGGCAATCCCCCACGGCAAGGCTGCATCCATGCGGAATCTGGCCGCCGCCACCGGCATTTCTTCGAGAAACATAGACTTCAAGTCGGCCGATGGTGAGCCGGTGACTCTTTTCGTTCTTCTTGTGTCTCCTGAGGACTGCACGGGACCTCACGTGCGGGCGCTGGCTAACATATCCAAACTGCTCAAGGAGGATTCGGTCCGGCACCAGCTCAAGAGAAGCAAGAGTCCGCACGAGTTCTTGGAGGCTCTGAAGCAGGCCGAGGCCACGTATCTCTGAGCGAAGATGGTTTTGATCCGGGCCATTGTGCAATATGCTCCTTGACTACGCATACGTTGTATTCTTCGCGACAGCGGGGCTGTTGTTCCTCCTGTTCGCGCTCTTTCTCTCCTCGCTGCTCCGCCCGAGAGATCCCTCCGGAAGGAAGCTCTCCACCTACGAATGCGGCGAGATCCCTGTCGGCGAATCCTGGTCTCAGTTCAACATCCGCTTCTACGTGTTCGCACTCTGTTTTGTGATCTTCGACATCGAGACGATATTCCTCGTGCCGTGGGCCGTGGTGTTCAGGAGCATGGGGATGGTGGCCTTCGTGGAGATGGCGGTCTTCGTTGCAGTACTGCTCATCGGCCTGGCATACGCGTGGAAGAAGGGAGCCCTGAGATGGGCGTTATAGAAAATCGCTTCGGCCCCAACGTTCTCATTACCACGCTCGACAAGGCCATCAACTGGTCCCGCAAGTGCTCGCTGTGGCCCTTCGGGTTCGGGCTGGCGTGTTGTGCCATCGAGATGATCTCCACCGCGGCGTCCAGATACGACCTGGCGCGATTCGGCATGGAGGTCTTCAGGCCGTCTCCGAGGCAGGCAGACCTCATGATCATCGCCGGCACCCTCACGAAGAAGATGGCTCCCAGGCTGAGACTCCTCTACGAGCAGATGCCGGAGAAGAAATACGTCGTTGCCATGGGAGGGTGTGCGATAGCCGGGGGACCGTTCTACGATTCATATGCGGTTGTGAAGCGGCCGGACCTCGTAGTTCCTGTGGACATCTATATTCCTGGCTGTCCTCCCCGGCCCGAAGCGCTCCTTCACGGGTTGCTGAAATTGAGGGAGAAGATAGACCGGGAGACACTTGCCAGGAAAGATTGACGGCCGTTACGGTTAGGGTCTTTCGTACGGAGGACACAGGTGGAGGAATCCTCGGGCAAAAACAGGTACAGGGAAAACCCGTTGATCACTCGTCTCGTCAAGACGTTCCCGGGCGAAGTCTCCGAAGTCGAAGGACAGGTCAACTGCCCCTGCGTCAATGTGAGACTGTCCGCGCTGGAGAGGGTGGCGAGGTTCATCAAGGACGACCCTGCTCTTGCCTTCGACTACCTTACGTGCATTTCCGGCGTCGATTATCCCGAACGCAAGCCACGCTTCGACGTCGTCTATCACTTCGTTTCCCTGAAGCACAAGCACGTGCTCGAGGTCAAGGTGGGCGTCGCCGAAGACGAGGCAGTCCCGTCCCTCACCTCGGTCTGGAAGAGCGCGGACTGGAACGAACGAGAGACGTTTGACCTCATGGGCATCGTGTTCAACGGCCACCCCGATTTGCGACGAATCCTGCTTCCGGAAGAGTGGAAGGGTCACCCGCTCAGAAAAGACTACCTCCTCGCCGAGGAAGACAAGTATCCCGGCGACTAGCCTGGAAGAAACAAGATGGACGGTATCAAGACAGAGACTCTTTACCTCAACATGGGTCCCCAGCATCCCAGCACGCACGGCGTGCTGCGACTGGGGCTCACCATCGAGGGCGAGCGTGTCACGAGCGTCGTGCCCGACATGGGCTACCTCCACAGGGGTATAGAGAAGCTCGCGGAAAAGCGCACTTACCTCCAGTTTATCCCGCTGACGGACAGGCTTGATTATCTTGCCGCCATGTCAAACAATCTGGCCTTCGTGCTGGCCGTCGAGGAGCTCCTTGACGTCGAGATTCCCAGAAGGGCGAGCTTCATAAGGGTGATCGCCGCCGAGTTGAGCAGGCTGGCAAGTCATCTGGTCTGGCTGGGAAGTTTCGCCAACGACCTGGGAGCAGCCACGCCTCTTCTTTACTGTTTCAGAGAGAGGGAAGACATTCTGGACGCCATCGAAATCCTCTGCGGAGCGAGGATGACGTTCAACTACGTGCGTTTCGGCGGTGTCGCCAGAGACGCCACACCCGAGTTCATCGAGAAGTGCACGAAATTCCTGAAGGGCTTCGACAAGCGGGTTGACGAGTATGAGCAGCTTCTCACCAACAATGTGATCTTTTTGCAGAGAACCAAGAACGTAGGCATACTCACGGCGGAGGATGCGATTTCGTGTGCGGCGAGCGGGCCGGTTCTGAGGGGTTCGGGAATAAAGTGGGACCTGCGCAGAGACGCCCCGTACCTCGTCTATCCCGAGCTCGATTTCCTGATCCCCACGGGCTCGGTCGGCGACGTGTGGGACAGGTACATGGTCAGAGTGATAGAGATGCGCCAGGCGGCCAGAATCCTACGCCAGGCCATCGACGGGCTTCCGGAAGGGGATTTCAAGGCTAAGCTGCCCAGGGTTCTCAAGCCCGAGGAAGGCGAGGCGTACGTCAGGGTGGAGGCCCCCAAGGGCGAGCTGGGATTCTACGTCGTGAGCGACGGTTCGACCAATCCGTACAGAACGAAGATCAGGTCCCCTTCGTTCATAAACCTGTCAACAGTGGGTTTGATGAGCAAGGGTGCTTTGCTCGCCGACATCGTGGCGATACTCGGGAGCCTGGACTTCATTCTGGGCGAGATAGACAGATAGTCCCTCCGGGACGAGCAAAGAGGGTTTGATAGCGACTTGAGCTGGACAGAGACTCTTCGATATCTCTGGATTCTTCTGCCGGAGCTGATGCCTGCGCCGCTTTACGAGCTGGGCGTCATGGTGGTCGCCTTCCTGGGCGTCGTCGCCTTCATAGTGCTCATGGTGCTCTTCATGATCTGGTTCGAGAGGAAGGTGCTGGGGCACATCCAGGTGCGAAGGGGACCGCTTCACACAGGCGGCTGGCACGGTTGGGCACAGCCCATAGCCGACGCGGTGAAGCTTCTGCTCAAGGAAGACATCGTGCCGACCAAAGTGGACAGGCCCGTCTACATCCTCGCGCCGCTCGTGGTGTTTATGAGCACCATCGTCGTCTACGTTGTCATTCCGTTCTCCGAGAGACTGGTGGCGAGAGACATCAATATGGGTGTTCTCCTCGTCTTTGCCGTATCGTCCGTCACCACAATCGGCATCTTCATGGCGGGCTGGGGTTCCAACAACAAGTACTCCCTGCTCGGCGCCATGAGGGCCGCCGCACAGATAGTCAGCTACGAGGTTCCGTTACTGCTTTCGGTGCTGGGCGTTTTTCTGCTGGCCCAGACCCTGAGCCTCAGAGGCATAGTCGAGGCCCAGGATCGCGTGTGGTTCGTTTTTCTTCAGCCTCTCGGCTTCATCATCTACGTCATTGCCGGTGTGGGCGAGGTGAACAGGCTCCCGTTCGACATCCCGGAGGCGGAGTCGGAGCTCGTGGCCGGATACATGACGGAGTACAGCGGATTGCGCTGGGCGTTCTTCTTCCTGGCCGAGTATGCGAACATGTTTGTAATTTCCGCAATGGCCACGGTGCTTTTCCTGGGAGGGTGGCGCGGACCAGTTCTCCCCGGAATCGTGTGGTTTTTGGGCAAGGCCTTTTTCTTCATGTTTCTGATGGTTTGGGTGAGAGGGACCTATCCGAGACTCAGGGTGGACCAGATGATGTCCTTCTGCTGGAAAGTCCTTCTGCCCCTGGCGTTCTTGAATTTGCTGGCGACCGGGTTCGTTGCCGCGCTCGTGTAGCAGTACTTTTCGGCATGAAAGCGGTGGAGGAGATGAAAGAGCCGTGGAAAACGGAAGAGGCGAGGGAGAAAGACCTCGGTCCCGTCGCGCTCGTTCTGTTTCTCGTGCGCGCTCTGATCGACGGGCTCAAGCTCACGCTCAGGTATCTTTTCTCCAAGCCCATTACCATGCTCTATCCCTACGAGAAGCGCGAGCTTCCACCCGGCACCAGAGGCCTTCACGTTCTCAAGGTGGACGCCGGCACCGGGCAGATGAAGTGCATAGGCTGTACCCTGTGCGCAAGAGCCTGCCCGGATCATCTCATAACGATAGAGACTTCTCCCGGTGAGGAGAAGAAGCGAAACGTGGACGTGTTCGACGTCGACATCTCGAGGTGCATGTTCTGCAATCTCTGTGCCGAGGCGTGTCCGCACGGCGCCCTCGAGCTCTCTCCGGCGTACGAGCTCGCTACTGAGACGAGGGAAGGGTTCATTTATCACAAGGAGGACCTCCTGGAGAAGCCGGAGGTGAGGGCTTGAACTGGTCGGGTTTCTCTGTCGCCTCGCTGGCGTTCAAGGGGCTGGCCTTCGCGGCGGTTGTTTTCGCCGTCGCTGCCGTGACGCTCAGGAACATCTTTCACTGTGCTCTGGCACTGGCCGCCATGTTCATCGCACTGTCGGGCGTTTTCGTGGTGCTCGACGCCGACTTCATGGCCGTCGTCCAGATCCTCATCTACGTTGGAGCGGTCATCGTGCTCATGATATTCGCCATCGTCCTGACGGAGCGGATGACTTCCCAGGCCGTTCGCCAGACCAATCATCTCGTCGTGCCCGGACTCGTGCTCTGTACGGTCTTTCTTCTGGGTGCCATATACGTGATACTGGGCGCGGGTTGGTCCTTGGAGCCTCCGCCCGTTCAGAGGGACAGCATGAGGATAATCGGCAGACTGCTTCTCTCTACGCACGTCGAGGCGTTCGAGGTGGCCTCTGTGCTGCTTCTGGCGGCGCTCGTGGGAGCCGTCTTCATCGGAAAGGAAATCACGAGAAAATGATTCCCCTTTCTCACTACTTGATTCTGGGAGCCGTTTTGTTCGCGGTGGGCGTCTTTGGGGTTCTGACGAGGCGCAACGCGATAGGGATTCTGATTTCCATAGAGATAATGCTCGGGGCCGCGAATCTGAACCTCATCGCTTTCTCCCGGTACGTCGAGATGTCCACGCTCAACGGGCAGGTCTTTGCAGTTTTTGTGATGACAGTGGCGGCCGGTGAGGCGGCCGTCGGGCTGGCCCTGATTCTGGCGCTCTACAGGGGCATGCGCACGGTTTTTGCGGACAAGTTCAACATTCTCAAGTGGTAGAGACATGGTGTTGAGGCGTCATGATTTGTCCCAAATGTCAGACTTCGAACCCTGACCTCCACAGGTATTGTTCCGAGTGCGGAACAAGGCTCGGCGAGAGGCAGAGAAGGACGCGCGCCAAGGGAAGTGTCAGGGACATGATGACGAGAGGTATCGCACTTTTTAGCGAAGGCCATTTTGTGCGGGCCTTGGAAGAGTTTCGCATGAGCATCACGATGGACCCCCGGCACGAGCTGTCTCACCTCTACTCGGCGGCGTGTAGCACCGCCCTGGGTGAGTTCGGGCCGGCGGTCGAGAGTCTCAAGCAGTCTCTGGAAATCAATCCGAATCTCCAGGGTGCACGGTTCCTGGCGGCAATGCTGGACGCGCTCCATCAGGACAGGTCGAGGGCCTGTGAACACCTGTCACACTGCTACGAGATGAACCCGGAGTTCGTTCTTGCTCTCCTGTGGGCGGGCTCTCTTCTCATCGAGGAGAAGAGGTTCGGTGAAGCGGGAGCATTCGTGGAGAGGTTCCTCGAGAAGAAGCCGGATTCCGTCGCGGCGCTCTACATGTCCGGATTCGTGGCGTTTGAACAAGGAGACGTCGAGAACGCCGTTGCCGCACTTAAGAGAGCGACCGAGCTTGCGGACGGCTTCACCGCGGCGCACAGAAAACTCGCCCAGGCATACTTGAGGCTGGGGCAGAAGGAGAATGCGGCCAGCCACTTCAAGAAGGTAGTGGGGCTCGACAAGAGCGACGCGGAGTCGGCCTTCCAGCTGGGCACAGTCCTCAGTGACCTTCACGACGTGGAATCGGCCATCGGCATGTTCGAGCAGGCTCTGTCCGCCGACCCGCGGTCGGCCGAGGCCCACTACCAGATCGGACTCCTTCTCTACGTGGAGAAAGGCGAAATAGACGAGGCGATAGTGGAGCTCAAGAAGGCGTTCGAGCTGGACCCTTCGGATCCTTCAATCAGGCTCATTCTCAACGAGCTGCTTTTCCTGAAGAAGGACACGGAGGCCAAGAAAGGAATCGACGGGAAGTCGAAGGCGGCGCGGCGGAGGCCCGCGCAGCGTACGTAAGGCGTTTCGGAGGAGATAGAATTGACAGTCGCAGCGTTTCTGATACCGCTCTTCCCGCTGGCGGCGTTTGTGCTCACGATTTTCTTCGGCAAGAGGCTGCCGGGGAAGGGGGCGGCCCCCGCCATCACGGCTGCCGCCGTGTCGTCCTGTCTCTCCTTTGTGTTGCTCTTCCACGTCCTCTCCGGCGGGAAGGTGGACGTGAGCTATCCTTGGTTTCAGGCGGGACGGTACGCGCTCTCTATCGGTGCCGCCGTTGACCCTTTGGGTGCTCTCATGCTCATCGTGGTCTCGGTCGTCGGCCTTCTGGTCGAGATATACTCCCTCGGCTACATGCACGGTGACCCCAGATTCTCCAGATACTTCGCGTACATCTCGCTGTTCGTCTTCTCCATGTACGGCCTCGTGCTCGCGAACAGCTTCTTTCTTCTTTTCATATTCTGGGAGCTCGTCGGTCTCTGTTCGTACCTGCTCATCGGATTCTGGTTCGAGAAGAAGAGCGCTGCCGATGCCGGAAAGAAAGCGTTCATCACGACGAGAATCGGTGACTTCGGTTTTCTCGTTGGCGTTCTGCTGCTGGCGTCGGCCGCAGGCACGTTCCAGTTTTCCGAGATCTTCGGCGCCGCCGAGGCCGGCAGGTTCGCACCGGGGTTTCTGACGATTGCGACCATATGTCTTTTTGCGGGCGCCGTGGGCAAGAGCGCTCAGTTCCCGCTTCACGTGTGGCTTCCCGACGCGATGGAGGGGCCGACGCCGATCAGCGCGCTCATTCACGCGGCCACGATGGTGGCGGCAGGCGTCTACATGGTGGCGAGGTGTTTCCCGCTCTTCTCCGGCAGCCCGGAAGCCTCGATGACGGTGGCGGTCGTAGGGGGGATCACCGCCCTCTTCGCCGCGACCATTGCGTGTACGCAGTTCGACATAAAACGAATTCTCGCTTACTCCACGCTGAGCCAGCTCGGCTACATGATGCTGGCGCTGGGCTGCGGCGGATACGTGGCGGGCATGTTCCACCTCATGACGCACGCCTTCTTCAAGGCCCTCCTGTTCCTGGGCGCTGGGAGCATCATCCACGCTTTGCACCGGCAGGACATAAGAGAGATGGGCGGGCTTCGCAAGCACATGAAGACAACTTCCTGGACCTTCCTCGTGGCCTGCCTTGCCATCGCAGGCATCCCGCCGTTCAGCGGGTTCTGGAGTAAGGATGAGATTCTCGTGGCGGTGAGGGAATCGCACAACATTGTGCTCTTCCTTCTGGCCGTCGGGGGTGCTCTTCTCACGGCCTTCTACATGTTCAGACTCTATTTCATCGTCTTCACCGGTCAGGAGAAGGGCAAAGCACACGAGTCGCCTTCAGTCATGGCCGTGCCCCTCGTCGTTCTCGGGATTCTCTCGATTTGTGCGGGATGGGTGGGCCTTCCCTGGTTGAAGGAAGGGGTCGGCAGCTTCCTGAGCGGGGGGGAGGTGCACGGGCACCACGGGCCCGACTACGCGGTGATGGGTACTTCTCTCCTGGTAGCCGGCGGAGGGATATTCCTTGCGTACGCAACCTACGTGAAGGGTTGGATTGCCAGAGACGCCTTCTCGCGCAGGGCAAGGCCCGTTTACACGCTGCTCTACAACAAGTATTTCGTGGACGAGATCTATCTCGCCCTGGTTGTGAGACCTCTCGTCAGGCTCACGAAGGCCCTCTTCGCCTTTGACCTTGCCGTGATAGACGGAGCGGTGAACGGGACCGCGAATCTCACGGTGGTGTGGAGCAGAGTGAAAGGGTGGTTTGACGTCTACGTCGTCGACGGGGCCGTGAACGGCGTGGCCTCGGTGACTCAGTTTGCCGGCTCTGTGGCGAGGCGGGCTCAGACCGGGTACGTTCAGCAGTACGCCCTGATGATCCTCGTCGGGCTGGCAACGATTCTTATCGTGAAATTCCTATTCTAGCACGGAGGAACACCGAATGGAGCTTCCGATTCTGACACTCGTCACGTTCGCACCTCTCGTGGGGACGATCATTGTGCTTCTGATGAGCTCTGAGAACGAAAGAGGCATAAAGGCGGTATCCACGATCTTCAGCGGCGTTTCCCTCGTTTTCTCCGTGCTCCTGCTCGCGGTCTTCGACAGAGGCGTACCGGGGTTCCAGTTCATCGAGAGGGTGCGCTGGATACCTCAGATAAACGTGTGGTACTACCTCGGTGTGGACGGGATCAGCATCACGATGATTTTCCTTACGGCTCTACTTTCCTTCGTGGCGGTCATAGCGAGCTTCGGCATCGCGGACAGGGTGAAACAGTACTTCGCTCTGTTTCTGATTCTCCAGACCGCCATGACCGGTGTCTTCGTGGCCCTCGACTTCTTTCTTTTCTACGTGTTCTGGGAGGCGATGCTGGTTCCGATGTACTTCCTGATTGGAATGTGGGGAGGACCCAACAGAGAGTACGCGGCCATCAAGTTCTTTCTGTACACGCTTCTCGGGAGCGTGGCCATGCTTCTCGGTATCCTTGCGATGTACTTCGCCTCGACGCCGCACACGTTCGACATGGTGGAGCTCGCGAGGCTCCACCCGTTTGCCCCCAGGTTCCAGATGATAGTGTTTCTTGCCCTCTTCCTGGGCTTCGCGATAAAGGTTCCCGTGTTCCCGTTCCACACCTGGTTGCCCGACGCCCACGTCGAGGCGCCCACGGCGATAAGCGTTATTCTTGCCGGCGTTCTCCTCAAAATGGGGACGTACGGAATCATACGAATCAGCTATCCCATACTCCCCGACGCGGCGCGCGACTTCGCTGTTCCTCTCGCGATACTGGCCGCAATCAACATCATCTACGGGGCTCTCGTGGCGATGGCTCAGTCCGACTTGAAGAAGCTAGTGGCTTACTCCAGCGTGAGCCACATGGGTTACGTGCTGCTCGGGCTGGCGGCGATGACCCCGACGGGCATGAACGGGGCGGTGCTGCAGATGTTTGCGCACGGCATCGTCACCGGCTCCCTGTTTCTTCTGGTCGGCGTCATATACGACAGGGCGCACCACAGAGACATTGACGGTTTCGGCGGTCTCGCGGTGCAGCTTCCGATATTCACGGGAATAATGTGTCTCGCCTCGTTCGCCTCCCTCGGGCTTCCCGGCCTGGCCGGGTTCGTGGCGGAGTTCCTGTGTCTCCTGGGTGCCTTCCCCGTCTTCAAGGCCATCGTCGTCATTTCCGCAATCGGCATCGTGATAACGGCGGGGTACTTTCTCTGGATGCTGCAGCGGATGTTCCTGGGGAAACCCCAGGAGAAATACGCAGCTTTCCCGGACATGAGCGTGAGGGAGCTGGTATCGCTGGTCCCTTTGCAGATTCTCACGGTGGCGATCGGCGTGTATCCGTGGCCGATCATCGACTTCATGGACACGTCGATCAACGCCCTTTCGAGGTTTCTGACCGGCGCGTGACGGTTTGCTCTGTAACGGTGTCGTAAAGAGGAGTTGCTCTTGAGTTTCGTGAGTGTGAACTTCAGACTGGTGGGACCCGAAATGGTCGTGGCCCTCACGGCATTCGTGGTTCTCGTGGCGGACCTGATCGTTTCGGAGGAAAGGAAGAAGGCCCTCTGGTGGCTGACCCTGGCGGGGCTGGTCGTCGCGCTTGTGCTTCTTGCCCAGGGCTGGTACACGAGGGGCGCCACGCTGAACGGAACGTTCGTTTCGGACCCGTTCACGTCCACGGCCAAGGCCGTGTTCCTTCTCGCGGCGTTCCTCGTCGTTCTCACAACGCTGGACTGCCGGCTTCTCTCGGGTCTCAGCCTGGGCGAGTACTACTCGCTTCTTCTCTTCGCCACTTTCGGCTTCATGGTTCTTACCTCGGCCGGCGACCTCATAATGATATTCGTGGGCCTCGAGACCGCGAGCATCCCCTGCTACGTGCTGGCCGGTTATGCCTACGGTGACGTCAAGTCCAACGAGGGGGCCGTCAAGTACTTCCTACTCGGCGCCTTCTCGTCGGCGATTCTCCTCTACGGCATGTCCTTCCTCTACGGCCTTTCTGGCTCGACCTTCCTGCGGGACATCGGAACGAGTCTCGTGTCCTCGCACCAGAGATTCCTGGTCCTGGGCGCCTTCGGCATTTTCCTGGCGGGCCTTACCTTCAAGATGGCGATCGTGCCGTTTCACATGTGGGTGCCGGACACGTATGAGGGCAGTCCCACGCCTGTCGCGGCATTCTTCTCGGTGGTTTCCAAGACGGCCGGGCTCATCGTCCTGATTCGTGTTCTCTACTATTTCAAGGGTCCGTTTGCGCAGTTGCAGATGGACTGGACGCACGTGCTGTCCGTGCTGTCCGTGCTGACGATGGTTGTCGGGACCGTGATAGGTGTCGTTCAGACCAACGTCAAGCGTCTGCTTGCGTATTCGAGCATAGCCCACGTCGGATATCTTCTGATAGGCATCTGTGTGGGGACGGCGGCAGGCATTCAGAGCATCATGATATACCTCTTCGCTTACCTGCTCATGAGCATCGGTGCCTTCTCGGTGGTGACAGCCGTGGGCAGGGCAACGGGAGGCGACGATCTGTCCGACTTCACCGGGCTCAATCGAAGGTCGCCTCCGCTGGCGGCCGCGATGGCCGTTTTTCTCCTCTCGTTGGCCGGGATACCGCCGCTCGTCGGATTCGTGGGTAAGTTCTTCATCTTTGCCGTCGCCATCGAAGAGAAGTTCTACGTGCTGGCGGTGGTGGGCGTCCTGACGAGCGTGATAAGCCTTTTCTACTACTGCAAGATTCTCAAGGCCATGTACTTCTCCGGGGCTCCGCAGCGCGAGCTCCCGGCCCCTTCTTCGACGCCCGGCATGAAGGTGGGACTCGCCATCATGCTTCTCTTCACACTCGCCCTGGGCCTTTATCCCGCTCCGCTCATTGAAATCGTCCGCAATTCTGTTAGACTGTGGCTGGGCAATTGACAAGAGCAGTCTGCGCTGCAGCCGGCAGGAGGCCGATTAACACCGGAGCCGAGCCCCGTTTTCGTTTTTGTGCAAGGGAGTCCGTAGCGTGAGAGAACTCGAGCAAGAGGACGTCAGGTTTCTTTCCAGCTTTCTGAGATTATGGCTGCCGGTTCTCGGCTACATCACTCTCATCTTCGCACTCTCTTCCATCTCGGACCTCCCGGGCCCGAAGCGAATCCCGTACATCGACAAGATCGCACATTTCACGGAGTACGGCATACTCGGCCTCCTTCTGGGGAGGGCGTTTCGCCGGTCAGGCGCGCGCTTTCTGGCAAAGTTCTGGTTTGGCCTTGCCGTTCTTGCGGCGGTGGCGGTAGGATTTATCGACGAGTGGTTTCAGAGCACCGTTCCCGGCAGAGAGAGGAGCAATCTCGACTTGCTGGCCGATCTCGCGGGGGTGATCTGCGCCCAGGTGGTTCTCTTGAGGTTTGGATCTCGTGGGGAAAAAGGAAGCGGCTAGAAAATACCAATCGGTGCGCGGGACGAGAGACGTTCTGCCTCCCGAGATTGACGGATGGCACTGGCTCGAGAGGAAGCTCAGAGCCGTGCTCGCACGTTTCGGGTACGCGGAGATAAGGTCTCCGGTGTTCGAGCACACCGAGCTTTTTGAGAAGGGCACCGGAGAGAGCACCGACATCGTCCAGAAGCAGATGTACACGTTTGTGGACAGGGGCGGGCGAAGTCTCACTCTCAGGCCGGAAGGAACGCCCTCCGTCGCGAGGGCCGTGATAGAGCAGGGGCTTCTCAAGCGCTCCAGATTCGTCAAGCTCTTCTACTTGGGTCCCATGTTCCGGTACGACAGGCCGCAGGCCGGCAGGTACAGGCAGTTCGATCAGCTCGGGGCGGAACTGATCGGCGTCGCCGGCGCCCAGGGAGACGCGGAATGCATACACCTGCACGTGGCGCTTCTCGAGGAGCTGGGCCTGAGGCAGTTCGTCGTGAAAATCAACTCCGTGGGATGCCCGGAGTGCAGGCCTTCGTACTCGAAGCTCGTCAGAGAGGACCTGGCCGGCAGAGCCTCCGAGCTCTGCGATGACTGCCGGGCGCGTCTCGAGAAGAATCCCCTGAGAATACTGGATTGCAAGAACGAGGCCTGCATCGCTCTTGCGCAGGCGGTGCCGCCGATAACCCGGTCTCTCTGCGAGGAATGTCTGGAGCAGTACCGGGGGCTCAAGGAGAGGCTGGCGCTCATCGGAGTGGAGTTCAAAGAAGATCCTGGTCTCGTCCGCGGTCTGGACTACTACACCCGCGCGGCGTTCGAAGTTCACCACTATCTTCTCGGCGCGCAGAGCGCGCTCGGGGGAGGGGGACGATACGACGGTCTCATCGAGCTGTACGGCGGCCCTCCCACGCCGGCCGTGGGTTTCGCTGCGGGACTCGACAGGATACTTCTGGCAGTGGAGAAGGAGGGGATTGAGATCCCGCCTTCGGAGGGCGCAGACGTTTACGTGGTTGCCGTCTCTGAGAAGGCCAGAGCGAAGTGCTTTCTCCTTGCCTCGAATCTGCGCAGCACGTTCCGTGTCGAGGTGGACCTCCTTGAGCGGAGCCTTCAGGCTCAGATGAAGGCGGCGCACACGGCACGGGCAACGTTCACCCTCATAATCGGGGACGAGGAACTTGAGTCGGCGGTGTTAACCCTGAAAGACATGGGGACTGGCGAACAGAGGAAAGTCCCCGAGGAAGAGCTCGTACGACACCTGGCGGAGGCGCTCTCTCGTAGAACGGAGATACAGAATGGCTGAGTTGATGGGCGATTGGAAGAGGACCGTCACGTGCGGCGAGCTCAGGGCTTCGCACGCGGGCAGCACGGCGACTCTGATGGGCTGGGTCAAGAGCATCAGGGATCACGGAGGCGTGATCTTCGTGGATTTGCGGGACAGACACGGAGTCACGCAGGTGGTGATGAGACCGGAGGTTCTTTCTCCGGAGCGGATGGAGATCGCGCGGAAGATCAGTTTCGAGTACGTTCTTGCAGCGAGAGGCAGAGTCGAGAAGCGGCCTGGAGGGGCGACCAATCCCGAGCTCGCTACCGGCGAGATAGAGGTTCTTGTGAGCGACTTTCGCATTCTCAACGCTGCCGAGCCGCTGCCCTTTCTTCCCTCGGAAGACGCCGCGGCGAGCGAAGAGCTCAGATTCAGGTTTCGCTACGTTGATTTGAGAAGGGAAGTGCTCCAGCACGCGATTGCGCTCAGGCACGGGGTTTGCCAGAGCGTGCGCAGGTGGCTTTCGAAAGAGGGATTTCTGGAAATCGAGACTCCGCTTCTCGTGAGGCCGACTCCGGAAGGTGCCAGGGATTTTCTCGTTCCGAGCAGGGTCCACAAAGGGAAGTTCTTCGCACTTCCGCAGTCTCCCCAGCTCTACAAGCAGCTTCTAATGATGTCCGGCTTCGACAGGTACTTCCAGCTTGCCCGATGTTTGCGAGACGAGGACTTGAGAGCCGACAGGCAGCCGGAGCACACTCAGATCGACGTGGAGATGAGCTTCTGCACCGAAGAGGACGTCTTCGGGATCGTTGAGCGGATGTTCGAGGCCGTTTTCGAGGAGAATCTCGGGCTGAAGCTTCACGTGCCGTTTCCCAGGCTCACCTTTGAAGAGGCGATGGGCAGGTACGGGAGCGACAAGCCTGACATGCGGATTCCTCACGAGATCGCGGATCTGAGCGCCGTCCCTGGAGTGGAGGCGTTCTCTGTGTTTGCGGAAGCTCTGCGGGACAAAGGCAGGGTCGCGTGTCTTGCGGTGCCTGCGCATCTGTCGCGCAAGGAAATCTCCGAACTGGAGAGCATTGCCGCGGGAGCAGGCGCAAGACCCCTCTTCTGGGCGAGAGCGGCCAACGGTGCGCTGGAGGGAGGCGTCAGCAAGTCCCTCGGTCCGGAACTGACCCGCGGGATCACGGCGCTCGCCCCGGAGTCCGGCACCGTGCTCCTGGTCGCGGGCCGGCGGGCCCTTGAGGCTCTGGGGGCGATAAGGACTTCCCTGGGAAGCAAGGTGGAGTCTGCAAAGGGCGACTTTCGTTTTGCATGGGTGAGGGATTTTCCTCTCTTCGTTTGGAACGAGGAAGACAACCGCTGGGAACCGTCGCACCACATGTTTAGCATGCCCTATGACGAGACCATTGAGTATCTGGAGAGAGACCCGGGCCGCGTGCGCGGCCACGTCTACGATCTGGTCTGTAACGGTGTGGAGCTCGGTTCGGGCAGCATCAGAATCCACATACCGGACCTGCAGCTCAGGGTGATGAAGACAGTGGGACTGAGCGAGAAAGACGCCCACAGGCGGTTCGGCTTCCTTCTGGAGGCCATGAAGTACGGCGCTCCTCCTCACGGCGGTATCGCCCTGGGCATCGATAGGATAGTGATGCTCATGGCCGGCGGGCAGTCCATAAGAGACACCATTGCCTTCCCCAAGACGGCCAGCGCGAGCTCGCTCGTGGACGGCTGCCCCAGCGAAGTTGACGAGAAGGACATCGCCGACTTGGGGCTCAGGCTGGTATAGAAGTTGCTTTGCATCGCCCTGTGGGCTTTGGCGGCAGACGGAGCC
>JAZDPI010000256.1:0-5787 GCA_043797775.1 Candidatus Eiseniibacteriota bacterium | reverse complement strand
GCCCGCGGCGGCGGCGCGGGGCTGGTGCCTGGGGTGGGGGGGGGCATGGCGGGCGTGGATCGTCTCGTGGCGATGCCTACCGAGGCGCGGCGAGGGGGGGAGGCCACACAGGGGTCAGCTGTCTCTGTAAACGTGGCCGCGGTGTCCGACCTTCACAATGACGACCAGCAAGATGTCGTCCTTGATCTCGTACACGATGCGATAGACCACGACGCGGACCCGATACCTCTCTTGCTCTGAGAGCTTCTCGCACCCGGGAACTCGCGGATCATCTGCCAGGGCCTGGAAACGCTTGAGGATACGAGCAACATCCCTGTTTGGAAGGCGCCGCAGATCCTTTGCAACAGACTTCCTGAAGACCAGTCTATATCTTGCCATGAGCCTTGAGATCCCTGAGCAGCTCCTCGTAGGTCAGCGTAGGCTCATCTGCACGGTCACGGAAGGCCGCCAGATCCTCCTCGTCCTCGTGAAGCGCCATTTGAACCGCATCGTTTACGAGATCAGAGAGGCTCCGCTGTGTATGAATCGCCTTGATGCGCAGGGCCCGGTGAAGCTCCGGCCTGAAGTAGACTGTCGAGCGTTTGGCGGGCTCACTCATAGAAAACACCTCCACAAACGAGTATAGCGTCATAACGCTAGGATGTCAAGACGTCAAAGCGTCACATGTGGAGCCAAAGCGATAATGTCAGGGTGTAACGCCAAAGGGAAAATGTCGCCCCCGAGTGCCAAGCCGCGGCTTGAGGTCGGGTTGTCAATGGGGGGTGTCAACCCGAATGGCTTGGCCTAACATCTGAGTGCCTGGCTTAGTCGGCGTGAACCAGTCCGTCGAAGACTTCGTCAGCCTGCCTGCCGCGAACCGTAACGTAATTCTCCACCTCGAACCACCCCTTGGTGCCACCCTTGCCCTCGATCAGGCACCATTTCTCGTTGTCGGTCTGGAGAATGACCGCGCTGTCCCCCTCGCGTAAGACAGCCACCCTTGTCGTGTCCGAACGGCTTTTCTGTATCGGAAGGTCAACTTTGAGCTTCACCCTTCGGTTCATCTCGTACAGGTCCTTGGGAATAGAGACGAGCTGTCCACTCTCGCCGAGTCTGAACTCACAGCGGGAAAACCACGTGTCGAGGATGCGTCCTCTGCAAGAGCCCTTCACGACACCCGACCCGTCAAACACGACTTCGTTATTCCAATAAAGCGCGCCGGGAACGTGCCCCAGTATCGCGGGCACTCTGCCGGCGTACCGGACAACGTGCACGCCATAGTCGTCGCTGGGGCCCGACTCCGGTATCGCAATCTCCTTGAACTTGTCGGTAGAATCGATGTCGACGATCTCGATCTTCCCGTCAAGGTAACTCCCACTTCCTTCTATCGTCATGCCGTTCACTGCGACGACGAAGCCGTGGTACTCCGCGTGCGCACCCGGCTTGCCGAAGCAGACGACTGTGAGGTAGTCCAGCCTTCCGTCCCCGTCCAGATCCACGTCGTCCCTTTCCAGGAACACGATACCGGGCGAGTCCTGTGAAGCGAAGGCGGAAGGGGTCGAGAGAATGGCCTCAAGACGCTCGGCAGCGGGCCCGGAGATGGGGCCCAGAAAGGGCTGGGAAGTGCCCCCGAGCAGGCCGAGAAGGGGCCCGGAAACGCCGCAGAAGAGGGGCAGCAGGAGGACTCCTGACAAACAAGAAATCAGCAAGTTGCGGAGATGTCTCATGATTTAATCCTCACGTTTGTTTGAGACTCGCTTCACTCTATCAATACTACCCCGGAACCCGCCCGGTTCGCAAGGCCAACCATGCCCGCAAGGGCTCGCGGATCTCGATATCGTTGACCAGATGCGGCGCAAGCGGGCGGTTCTCGGTGCCTTGCGATCCGAAGTCGGCTCTAGCTTCCGAGAAACACACCCAGGTTGCGAGGCAGTGCCTCCAGCGAGTCCAGCAACTCGAGGCGTTCCAGCTTCGCCTTCGTCACAGCGGGCAACTGCTCCAGTGAAATACCCCCGAGAAGCAGCGAGGTTTCCTCTTGAGAGAACTCCTCGTTGCCTTCAAACTTCGTTCTTCCAACTGAGAATAGAGTCTTTCAACGACGTCCATCTTTATCTCTCACGCTTACACTACTTCTTCAGGATCTTCGGGGGAGGCGGATAGAGCCCGGGCCTGCGGTCGATAGAGAGCTCGGGCCTGCCTTCAATTCGGTAATGGTCGCAAATTGTGATCGAGCCCCACGTGACGCAGTGCTCGCGCTCAAAACGCTCAATCAGGGAAAAATCCTTCTGATCGCTCCCGTCAGGATAGTCAACGCTCCAGTGGACGAGAAGCTCATCAGCCCCGAGGAGGAGAATCACGAGACGTCTGACTTCACCGCTCACTTGGAAGCGAGCATCGACGCGCGTGAACTGGTACCCTCCGGCCTCGTTTTGGAAGAGGTAATCAGGTACGACCTCACCCCAATCACAATTCCCAGTGGCACACGGACCAACCACACGCACGCTGTTCTCTTTGGGAGAACAGATTGTCACGCAAGGCTGACCGACCGGACAATTGACCTGATCGCAACACTTGAAGCGCAAATCGATCCTCCTCAGCACACCGTCTTGCTCAGTGTTTATCCAGTCTCCCTGCATAGAGGGCGCCACGCACAGGGCAGCCACTGGTTGCGACCAGAGCAAAGGCCAAAGGAGAGCCGGGAGAAGCAAACCAAGTAAACACAAACTGCGGCGAAGAACGGTTTCTCGAGCTTTCATGGCCAACCTCCATGTGGTGTGCCCCGGGGTGTCGGGGCGATTGCTCCCAGACGGGCCGGGGGTGCAAGCCCCGGACGGAAACGTGTGGAACTTTAGCGGGCCGACTCGTTAGGGCTCCAGGTAACGTCACCTGTGCAACACAATCGGAAGGTGCCTCGCATATAGGGCAAAATCCTGGTCCGTCGTCAGGATGGCAAGTCGGTGACGCACAGCGATCGCGCAGATGAGGAAATCCGTATTTGAGCCTTGGACCCCCTTCTTGCGACACAGATTGAAGAACCGGGCTGCCGTGACGTAGTCCTCTGCGGTGATCGGTACGTCAGGAAAGGCGCTCAGATGCGTCTCCAAGTCCTTAAACTGCGCCTCGTCACGAACGCCCGACAGGATCTCCTGCCGAATCGGCCCGATCATCTGCACCCGGTTATCGGAAATCAGGTTGCGGAGGTCGCGCACCGGTCCCGACAGGCCATCGCTGCCACGTCGAAGCGCCAATGACCAGGTACTCGTCTCAACCAGGACCTTCATCTGCGTGCCCGCTGCCTCTTGTAGTCATACTGGGGATCGTACTCGACGGCTCCAAACAGAGCGCCGATCTTCTCCTGCTCCAAGTGTTGGACATAGTCCACGAGAGCCCGGGTCACTGCCGCCTTCTTGGTCTTGTGCCTGCCAAGCCTTACCGCCTTTCTGATGAGCTTGTCGTCGATCTGAAGATTAGTTGCCATGGTTCTCACCTCCACACATACTGCAACACATTCGGATGTGTGGAGTCAATCCCGATCCTCACGCCTTCGCCGGGCGCTCATCCGCAGAGATCACTCTGTCGTGGCTCGTTGTCCACTGCAACCTGTGCATTTCTTGCACAGATTAACACGGGCGACAGTCCGTGCGTCGCGTATCTGACTACGTCAGCACATCGACCCGGGCGAGGAGGTCGCGAATCTCCCCAGGCCGGCGGGCCACGGTCCAGCGCCAACGCCCGAAGCCGCCGTGCGCCGTCACCGCCCGTGTCCATTCATCGAGATAGCGGTGCTTCACCGCATCCTGTTCCGTATCCTGCCCTTTGGTCTCCAGGATCAACATGTCGCCGTTTGTGAGCCGAACCAGGAAATCAGGACGGTATTTGCGTACAACGCCGCGATAGACATAGAGTACTTCAAAGCCCAGGTGATCGTTCTTGACCCAGGCCCCAACTGACGGGGCGTCTTCCAGTGCAAAGGCGTCCGAGGCCTCCCATGTGCTGTCATAGACGCAGAAATTGATGTGCGACTTGCGCGTTCGTTCGCACGGCTTGCCGGTGTACCAGGTGCGCATCTCGCCCGTGGCGCGAATGGGGTGGTCGCGGTCAAAGACTGGGGTTAGTCGCTCCGTGTTCTCCTGGTGTACCGCCTCCCAGATGTGCTGTACACACGCGACATGTTGAGCGTGATGATGAGACGGCGGCGCAGGTCGTCCTGATAGAAGAGGGGCGGGCGGATGGCAATCTTGTCGGATCGAATGAACTCGTCCGCGAGCCGCACCAACTGCGCCAAGAGGATTTCCCGGCTGCCCCGCCAATCGTGCTTCATCTGGTCGAACACATCGCGCGCCGTTTCGAAGATGATGCGCTGGGTGCGAAACTCGCGCGCCAGGCGCTCGAGTTCTATGCGGTCAACCTTGGTCACGTCCGGCTTTCCTTCGAGGATGGGGGCCAATTCGGCCACCTTGGCCGTCTGTGCCGTGTCTAGCTCCAGCGGGCGTACCCTGGCCCAATCCAGCGTCAGCATGGGCTGAAAGGCGTGGTCAATGCGCACCACGTTGGGCCAGCGGATTTCAAACTCGGCCTTGGCCGGGTCCGGTTCGACAGCGGTCTTGGGGCTAGGTGGTGGGGGCGGGCCGCCCTCTCTGGCCTCGTGCGGCAGAAACGTGAAGGGCACGCCAAAGATGTTGACGTACTCGGGCTCGAAAAGCTCGGTTTCCCGGCCCGTGAACGGGTCCTCCGTCTTGTTGACTTCGTAAGACGTGCGGCGTAGCCCGCGGCCCACAACCTGCTCGCACAACAACTGGCTCGTGAAGGCACGCAGGCCCATGATGTGTATCACAGTCTTCGCGTCCCAGCCCTCGCTCAACATTCCAACCGATATGACGTTTTGGATTCTCTCTCCGGGCTGTCCCACCTTCCCGACCGTGTCCACCGTCCGGCGGAGAAGCTCTCCCTGTTCGGCCTTGGTCAACTTGCGCTCCGCCGGCGTTTCGTCCTCTTCTGCTTCTTCGATTTCCTCCGGCGGCCCCAGAGACGCGTCCAATGTCGCTGTCGGCTCCTCCCGCGCTTCCGCCTCGCTCAGCACCCTGGAGTCGATGTGCAGGATGCGTTCCGGGTCACACAGCTCGTCAATATGGATTCGCTTGGCATCGAAAGCGTGCCTGACCCGCGCGGCTGTCTCGGTGCGGTTACAGACGGTAATCATGACCGGTGGGGTTGCCTGATTTGTCTCAGCCCACTTCCTTTGCGCCTCGCGCCAGTCGTATCCCAGCAAGTAGTAGGCGTTGATCACCAGGTCGGGTAGGGGCTCTTCCGGCTTGGCCCTGCGGTTCAAGTCATCCTTCACGTCGGGGTCGTTGTAGATGTGGTAAAGACGTGATTTGTAGGTCTTGGCGTCGGGCACGGCGTCGTCGCGCACGACCACGCGCGGGGTCTTTACCAGGCCCGATTCGATGGAGTCGTTCAAGCCAAAGTCGCTCACGATCCATCCGAACAGCGCCTCCTCACTGCTTTTTTGGCCAGAGGGCGTAAAGGGCGTGGCGGAGAAATCGTAGCAGGTGAGTATCCCACGTGAGCGGTTGAGCCGGTCCAATCCGCCTATCCAAACCGTAGCCTCCTCGGCGCTGTCTTTGAGGTCGCGTGCGCGTAGATACTTGCCCTCTGCTTCCCAGTTGACGCGCCAAGCGTGGTGCGCCTCATCGTTGATGACGAGGAGGTTGCGGGCACTGGCCATTTCGCCCAATACCTCACGCGTGTAAGCTTCGTCGCTTTTGACGCCCCGCTTATCCACACTGCGTCGCTTCTTGACCTGCT
>JAZDPI010000234.1:0-10996 GCA_043797775.1 Candidatus Eiseniibacteriota bacterium | reverse complement strand
GAGAGCAAGGAACACCCCGAGTATCAGAAACCAGAGGGCGAACGGGCCCCTGAGTGAGGAGATGATCAAATCGTGAATCTGTGAGCTACTCCTCGCGGCCCAGAGGGTAAACCTGCGAAACAGTATCCTGCGCACAACGTAGCCCAGAAGCAGGGCCGCAAGGAAAATCACGACCGGCACCAATATCTCAAGCCAGTTCACTGCCGACCGATCCAAATGCTGACTCATAAGCAACTCCCCTGTTATTGAAACGATAGACCGTCACCCACAAGGCTGCAGATGACGGCCCGACCATCCTGTTAAGCCTCCAGACGCAGACACCTGCTTCTGGGCCCCGCCCTTAGATCACAAAAATCTACGACATGCGATCCTTCACCTCTATCTGGTCGCGGCCGGCATCCGATAGCCGGGAGGAGACTGAGTGGCCTTCGTGGCCAGCGACGGCTCCTTCTTGCGAAGCTCCCGTTTTGCTGCCTCGAGCTGCCTCTCGCTCAGACCGTAGACTCGTTTCATGGTCCTCTCGGAGTATCTGGTCTTCCAGTCTCGGCCGAACCTGCGCAGGGAACCCTTTTCAGATCTTTCAGTTAGACCGGTGGGGACGGCAACTGTCCTCGGCGTGCGCCCGGTGACCGTTCTCTCCTGTTCCTGAGCGCACGACAAGCATGCAAGCACGATACAGAGGGTCAAGAGGAGCTTCCACACAGCGTTTCCCCCGCCTTGTGCTGTCCGTTCCGCGACACGAGGCCTAATCTCGGCCTCGAACCCACAAGCCACTCTACCAAACCTTTCGCCCCTCTTCAAGAGGAATCGCCGCAGTCCCAGCTTTCCGGCATCGATCTCGTCACGGCGTTATCTGAAGAGGTCTTTGATGTACCCCCAGGTCTCTGAGACGACCGGTGTAGAGCAGCCGGTCGGGCCTGCCGGCGTCGGCGGGCAGCCCGTGCCCAAAGGCGGCGTCGTTCCCGCGTACGGGTTCAGCGCGTCAAAGATCCACCATTCCGCCGTGCCGTCGGGTTTTCTTCCCACCGAACGGTCCGTGCCCGCCGCCGCTTTCCCGTACGTGTACTCGTCTACTTGCGAGCTGTCCGCGGCGGTGAACTTCCACAGGCGAACGGTGTCGCCCGTGTTGCTGAGACTCAGGCCGTATGCCGGAAAGCCGTTCGCTCTCTCCCAGGCGTACGATTGACTCCCAAAGACAACCAGGCACTGATGCGCACCAAGCGTGCCCGTGAAGCCGAATCTCCAGCTCGTGTCGGCATCCGCGATGCGGTATCCGTCCAGACTCACGGGTTGATCCGAGCTGTTGTGAATCTCCACCCATTCGTCGTCACGATAGTAGTAGGCACCGTCCCCATCCCAATCCACCGAAGGGGAAGCCAGCACCTCGTTGATGACAACCTGCGCGGAAGAAAACCGTGGTACGAGAACGGAGAACAGAATAAGCATTAAGGCAACGCGTCTCATTTCCTCATCCTCCCTTCATCCCATCACCAGAACATTGCCTTCGAAGCGTCTTAGTCGGGGAAATCGATTGCCGGAAAGCGGGACACGACGGTGCGGCTGCTGCAGTCAGAGCCTGCGAAGCCTGCTAGGGGATTATCTTCGTCCCGGCTCTGCCCTGAAGCGCCTCTCGTATCTCTATGTGTGAAGTTATCAGTACTTCCTTACCACCCCCTTCAAGGAACTCGATTGCGGCCTCGATCTTCGGCCCCATGCTGCCGCTCGGGAATTCGCCGGCGGCAAGATACCTCCCGGCCTCGGCCGCCCTCATCAGGTCGACGTCGAACTGATCTGGCTTCCCGAAGCTGAGCGCCACTTTCGCCACGGCCGTCACTATGACGAGAGCTTCCACGCCGAGGACCCGCGCAAGGACACTGGCCGCGAGGTCCTTGTCTATCACTGCCTCAACCCCCTTGAGAGACCCGTCGGAGAGCCGCACGACCGGGATTCCTCCTCCCCCCACGGCTATGACTATTCTCTCGGCCTCCACGAGCTCCCGGATGACGTCGGCTTCCACTATTTCCAGGGGCCTCGGAGAAGGAACGACTCTCCTGTAGCCCCGCCCCGTGTCCTCAACGACCACCCATCCCTTCTCGGCCGTCATCTTCTCCGCCGTGGACCTGGAGTAAAAGGGGCCGATCGGTTTGGTCGGTTTCCGAAACGCGGGGTCGTTCGGATCCACCACGACCTGCGTCACCACGGTGACGGCGGTCTTACTGATTCCTGCCGCCCGGAGCTCGTTGCAGAAGATCTGCTGCATCATGTAGCCCAGGCCGCCCTGCGAGTCCGCACCGCAGATATCGAGCGGCATGGGCGGGATTATGTCCTTCGCGGCCTCGTTCCGAATCACAATATTGCCGACAACCGGACCGTTCCCGTGCGTCACGATGAGCCGCGTTCCCTCCTTGACGACCTCCATGAGCTGGCTCACCGTCGAGCGGGTCACGTCGATTTGCTCTTCGATTCTCCCCGTTCCGCCCTCGGGGATTATCGCGTTTCCCCCCAGCGCAAGAACCATGCTTCGGAACGCGCCCAAGGCCACCTCCTAAAGCCCCTCTATGAACTCCTTCATCCTCGCGAGGGCCTTGTTTATGTTCTCAATCGAGTTGGCATACGAGAG
Organism: Candidatus Eiseniibacteriota bacterium; assembly: GCA_043797775.1. Taxonomy (GTDB): domain Bacteria; phylum Eisenbacteria; class RBG-16-71-46; order JAFGJU01; family JAFGJU01; genus JAZDPI01. The sequence continues at coordinate 8,376 of JAZDPI010000234.1, read as the reverse complement.
CCTCAGGTACCCTTCGCCGAACTTGCCGAACGCCGTACCCGACAGCACGGCCACACCCATCTCGTTGAGAAGTCTCGACGCAAGCTCGTCACACTTGAGGCCCGTGTTCTTCACGTTCGGGAAGACGTAGAACGCACCCTTGGGAGTGAGGCAGCTCACGCCCTTTATGGAATTGAGACCCTTCACAATGATGTCGCGGCGCTTCTTGAACTCGGCCACCATTTTCTGGGACTCGGCCTGAGGTCCGGTCAGTGCGGCCATTCCCGCGCGCTGTATGAACGAGCAGGTGCACGACGTGCAGTTGGTCTGCAGCCGCGCTACGTGCCGGGCCAGAGTCTCGTTCATGACTCCGAAACCGAGGCGCCACCCGGTCGTCGCGTAGGTCTTTGAATAACCGTCGAGTATGATCGTCTTCTCCTGCATTCCCGGAAGAGAGGCGATGCTCACGTGCTTTCCTTCGTATAGAATCTTGCTGTACACCTCGTCCGAAAGAACGAAGAGGTCTCTCTTGCGCACCAGATCTGCGATCTGCTCCATCTGCTTTCCTGAGAGCACACCCCCCGTGGGATTCTGCGGACTGTTGAGTATCAGAAGCCTCGTCTTGCGGCTTATCTTCTCTTCGAGCTCGTCGATGTCCAGTCCGAATTCGTTCTTCTCGCGGAGCCTTATCGGCACGGGCTTGGCCCCAAAAAAACGAATCACGGATTCGTATATCGGGAAACCGGGGTTGGGATAAATGGCCTCGTCTCCCTCTTCGAGAATCGCGAGAGCCGAGAAGAACAGTATCGGCTTGGCACCGGGCGTTATGACTACGTTCTCCGCGGAGACTTCCATGCCCCTGTCCTTCGCGACGTACTCCGCGACCACCTTCCTGGCCTCCGGCAGACCCGGCGAAGGATTGTAGTGGGTGTAGCCCTGCCTTAGCGCCGTGACGGCGGCGTCCGAGATGTTCGATGGAGTGTCGAAGTCGGGCTCACCTATTTCCAGATGAACCACGTCGACCCCCTTGGCCTCGAGCTGCTTCGCCCTCGCCAGCACTTCAAACGCCGTCTCTGTCCCCAGCCTCTTCATGCGCTTTGCATACATGACGAACCTCCATCCAGGAATCAGAACTCGAAGTCGAGCTGGAGTCCGGACTCCGACTCGACTTCTCTGCCAGACCTGCGAGTCTGGGCCACTCGTGCATTAATGCCGGTCCTCTTGCCGTTCAATCCGGCCAGCAGGAACCATCTTACACCCTCTTCCCAGAGCGGTCGAAGGCTTACCCTTCCGGGCAAGTCGTCCTCGTACTCGTACACTCTGGAGTCGTAGGACGAAGTATCAAAGTATACCACACGCCCCCTCACGCGAAGCAAGCCCCCCGAGGTGTAGCCAAAGCCCAGGAAGACGAGCGAGCCTTTCTCGTTTCCCTGCGTTCTAACAAGGGATTGTCTGAATTTGAACGACAGTGTCCTCGCAGGCGCCCACGTGAGCTCGCTGTGCTGTGACTCCCTTCTCGTGGTTGATGAAATCCGGGCGTAGGGGTCCGACGGATTACTGCTGGAGGCCTCGTTTTCAGCGAGCTTCACCCTCAGCTTGAGGGTGAGGCCGCCGCTCAAGGGCCGTTCAAGCGAGGCTGCGGCCTCGTAGCCGGCCGTCGGAAAGTCCTCGCTTCCTCCGGGAGCGGGATACTGAACGGCGTCGATGTAGCCGCTCAACTTGTACTCGACGAGGCGCGACTGAAAGCCGATGTAAACTCCCCTCTCGTTCCAGGGATTCCCGCCGGAGAATGAGGAAGCTCGTAGATTGTAGAAGTCTCTGTCGTAGAATCTGACGACGCCGGCAAGCTCGACGTTCTTCAGGGCACAGGTCCACCCGACGAGTGAGGCCGTTGCCCCGCCTCGCATGAGAGCAACCTCTCCGAAGACGGAAGTCTTCGGAAGAAAGAGCTTCGCGCCCACCCCCCCGACCGAAGCTCTGTCTCCGCTGAAATAGTAGGGAGAAGACTCCGTGCTGCTCGCGAAGGGAGGTTCGTAGCGGGCCGCGTAGAACGTACCGTAAAGAGAGAGAGCTCTGGCCGGCTTTGCCTGTGCGTGAAGCGCGAACATCTCCTCGTCGAGAGCGTCCTTCCCCTTGAGCTCCCAGCTCTCCGCGTGGCGTCCGGACTCGGCAAGCCTCCTCACGGTTCCATCCGGGTTGGGGTAAGCATCCAGCTTGCTCTTGGAGAGAAGGGCCTCGAGTGAAAAGGATGGACGACCGATCTTGGCGTGCAGCCCTCTCAGGGCCCCGTTCTCAACGGACGACCGGTAACCTCTCACTCCCGATCCCACCCTGTCCACCTGGGAAACGGCCTCGTAGCCCCTGAAGAAACCGCCGGGCGCCCAAAGGACCAGCCCGTGGCCGAACTCGGCCCTGAAATCGCCTATCGACAGCGACGACAGAAACCACCTCTTTTCCACCGTCAAGTAGGCTGATTGGAAATCCGTGATAGATTCCTCGCCCGCGTCTTTCTCGAGCAGATAGCCCACCTCAATGTCTTCGGTGGGCCGCGACGTGAGACGCGAGTAGAGACCGGCGTCCGTTACCGCGCTGACCGGAGTCTCGGCGGTGGCTCTCAACCTCGCCTGGAGCGGCTTCCAGAAAAGAGCACCCTTCACCGGCACGACTACGTAAGGGCTTATCTTCGTGAGAAGCTCGTAGTCAATCCCCACTATGACACTCAGCTCGATCAGGGAACGAAAACCCCCGACCTGCTCGCGAAGGGAGACGATCCTCTCCGCCAGGGGGAGCGATATCCACGGAAGCTGGGAGAGCTCCTGCGGGCCGGCTGAGTTGAGGTTTATGGGCCTCAGCTTGAGCCTCTCCAGTCTTTCCACGACGAAGGTCGCCTCCGCCTCCGCCGCATCCTCACCAACAACGTCCTCAAGCTCCTGACACCAGGCGGCCGGTACGGCGAGTGTGCCGACGAGAACAGAGGGGATTCCCGCGAGAGAAACTGCGAGGAGAAAGGCGGGCAGAAAGCTTCGGACGCGCCCCCGTATGAGCTTGCGTGCCGGCCCCTGAACCGGCTTCTGCATCGGCGCCCGTGCAGGCGCCTGCGCCGGCTCCGGTATCGGCTTGCGTGCAGGGCCCTGAATCGGCTCTGCCATCGGCTTTCTGGTGGCGCCAGAATGCCCCGTAATTCTTTCTGTCATAAGTAGTTGCAGTCCTGACTGTTTGCCCGACATCTCACGCCGGCATGATACCAGCCCGGTATCCGTCCAGCAAGGAGTTTGTTCCATCAGCGCGCCCACTCTACTCCCCTCCCCCACGAAAGAGACAGAACGTCGGTGCGTCCCAGCACCGAGTGAAACGAGCTGGCCGTCTCGAGAGACAGCCGGCCGATTTTCAAGCCTAGGCCCATGCTGAGCTTGAGAGGAACCGTCTGCACGCCGCATCTGAGCCACGCGCCCTTGACGGTCTCAAGTTCCAGGCCCGCATGAAACGAGGCAGGCTTGCCGGGACTCCTGTGTACCTCGCAGGCTCCGGTGACCGATGGGGCGGGAGAGACCGTCAACCCACAGACAATCTGAGGCCGGACGCTCTCTCCCGGAGCGTCAGACACGAAATTCCCCAGGCCCACGCATGCTTCCAACATCGTGACTACCCTTGATCTCACTCCGGCACTCAACCCCCAGAACGTCGTCCGAGGGGAAAGAGCGGCCGAGAGGGAGTAGACAACGGGCGAGAGGGAAACCCTCACCGAAGGGATCGCTTGGTAGTCAATGGAGGTGCAGAGTGCCCTCTCGTTGTACACGCTTCCTCCCCTGTCGAGAAGACCGACCGCCACTCTCACCCTGCGCCGGGAAAAACCCAGCGTCGCGTTCTTCTGTGCAAGCTCTTCGAGGCCGTACGGCGCACAATAGGAGAAGCCGGCTGAAGCCGGCTCGTCGCCGGCCGGGAGTCCAACGAGAGAAAGCGGAGTCGCGTCCGAGACGCTCCAGCATTCGCCCATCGACGTGGCGCGGGCGTCACGGATGACCCCCTCGAAGGCCGCGAGACACTGGCTGTGCGGGCACGCTATCCAGAGGAGAAGGCCGAGCGCAAGCAGCTTTCCACTGTTTCCAGACGACGACCGGAACTCTGCGAGAAGCCGGAGCTTCGGCAGCCGCAGCTCCGACGGCAGCCTGCGCAGCGAGGCCAACCCGAGCCCCGTCGGCCGAGGCTCCGCGCTCGATCGGTTTCCTGGGCGCATCTCACCTCACCTCCCCCTTCCCTGCGGGTAGATCACGGCCACGGTGCTCTTCGAGTCCCTCATCCGACCGTCCGGACACGTCACGCCCAGGTGGATGATGTACGTGGAAACGGGCACAGGTCTGTCAGACTCGTCCCGGCCGTCCCAGGTCACCTGAGTGACCGTTCCCACCTTCCTCTGGTCGAGCAATCTCTTCACGACTCTCCCCTCGACATCGAACACGGTGAAGTTGGCTCTCGCACCGGGGGAGGGCAAGACGAAGGAGAGCACAACCCTGTCGTCAATTCCATCGCCGTCCGGCGAGATGACGCGGCTGCTCAGGCCTATTTCGAAATCATTGGCTCCTCGAGCCGCCTCGCTTATGCTGTTGGCCGCACATGGCGTTGAGCCCGAAGCGGCCGCGGAGGAAGACCAGTTGGATGCCTGCCGGCTGCCGACGTCCGGGGAGACCCTTTCGATGGAGCTGTTCGAACGAGTACACCATTCCTCTTCGTATGCAACGCAGTCGCTCACACATCCGGCGGCGTCGCTCACACAGACGATGTCCGCGTAGCTCGCTCCGCTTGAAGAATAGTTGTTGAGATTGGGCCAGCTTCCCTCGGGCTTGAGGACTCGCTCGCCGCAATGGTTCGAGGCGGCCGCGGGGAGCACCTTGTCCTGCGAGACCACGACGAAGCCGCCGGGCTCAATCACAAAATCGTATGAAGTGATCACCACCGCCTTTGCAGTGGCATCCTCCAGACGCCATCCCTTGATGTTCACGGGCGAGCCGGACCTGTTGACAAGCTCAATCCACTCCGGAGCTCCCTGCGGCGGCGCGTACATTATCTCGTTCACCACGACGTCGCCCGCCCCCACTCGGACGCAGGTCCTCAGCGTGTCGTTCTGTGCATTTTCGTCTCCCTCGAGCGCCGCGTGCGCCGTGACGGCGAAAAGGCCCTCAATCTCGGGCCGCCAGGAAGTCGTGACGACCTCGCTCTGCCCCGGACCGAGCAGCTTCGTCGTCGCGGAGCCGAGGGGTATCTGTCCCCCTTGCCCACGGGTCTCGAATTCGACGACGCAGTCGCCGGCGGCCAGCACTCCCGCACCCGCGTTCACGACCTCGACACTGAGCTCGACGAGCTCGAAGGGGACCGGATTGGCGGACCTCACTGCCGGAGCGCCCGCGACGAGGCCGGCGTCCACTATGCAGAGATTCCTTCGGCCCGGAGACGGAGGAGAGAGCGACGAGAAGTCGAGCGAGTTGTTGTTCGTGTCGACGCCGTCCGGCCTCCTGCCGATGCTTGCGCCGGAGGAAACGTCCTGGGCCGGAGCAGTCTCGTAGTATTCGGCAAACGCGTGCGCTCCCCAGCCCGCGACGTCGATCACTTCCGTCCCCCTTCTCAATCTGCACGCATCCGGACCGTTCTGGAGATCGAGCTGCCTCACAAAATGAGGCGCCGGAATCACGCTTTCCTCACCTATCACGACGTATCCGAACGGCTCAACGTAAACGTCTGAGGTCCACTCCATTGCCGCGGTCCAATCGTTCTCGCGGGCTCCGTTACCTGTTTCAAGCACGAGGCCCCTGAGCGACACCCTTTGCTCACCCGGATTGTAGATTTCCACGAACTCGAGGCCCTCGTCCGGTCCGACGGGATCGTAGAGTACTTCATTGATGACGACGTCCTGGGCCGCAAGAGAGTGCGGAAGGCTGAGGCATTGGGCCAGCGCCACGCATAATCCGACGGCAACGGAGAGAACGCGAAGGCCAGGTCGTACACACGGAGCAAAGAGAGTAGAGCGCGAAAGGAGCAACGGATTCAAAAGGCCACCACCCATCATCCACCTCACTTCCTGGCAGACGGTCTACGGCAGGCCGGAGCGCCGTCTGAGCCACCATTCAAATCCCAGAAGAGCCGTGAAAAGCAGAAACAGGACGGGATGATTCCACAGCTTGACTTGCCTGTCCACACGAGCTTTCTGTCCGAACACCTCGACTTCTCGGGCAAGCTCCTTCGCCTGGTCGGCCTCGAAGTACTTGCCGCCCGAGGCCTCGGAAATGTACCGCAGAAGCTGGGGGTCCGATGCGAGATTCCTGTGTTCGGCTCCCATGGAGTCCACCAGGAATTTCCCCGAGAGACTCAAGGCCTCTCGCCGGCGGCCTCCAGAGACCCTGTACGAGTATTCACCGGGACCGAGGACGCCGAAACTGACTGTGACGGTGTCTCCGCTCTCTTCGAAGCCGCGCGCAGCATGAGACCCGCCCGTGCTATCCGCAAGCTCCAGGCTGAAGTCTGCCGCGCTCTTGACCCCCGTTACTCTGAACGCCACTTCCTCGCCGTTCTCAAAGACCCAGCGGAGAGGTCTGGCTTCAAACGCCGTTTCTCTTGCCCCCTCGGCGAGCCATTGAACTGCGTTCGAGACGAACCTCGAGAAGAGTCTCTCAGAACCTCCCACGCCGGGCAGGGTGAAACCCCATCTCCACAGGCCGCTCGCCGCCGCAAACATCACTCGCCCCCTGCCGTGACGGCCGGCCACTATGAGCGGGAAACGCTCGCCCTCCAGGGTGCCCTCGACAAGCACGGCCGCACCAGGCCCTGTTCTTTCAATCACCCGCCGGCCGACTAGCGGGGAGACGTTCCTCCAGCTTTCCGCGTTCGTCGAAGCATCCCTCTCTATCTCACACACGGGGTGACTGAGTCCCTCGAACGTGATGCGCGAGTCCACGTACTCCACTGCCTCCCCGGCACCGGGCCTTCGAACCCCGACAGGCAGGAGCCTCGAAGCGAACTCCCCGGCCTGGTCCAGGCCTTCGGCTCCGACGAGAAAGAGTCCTCCTCCTGATTCCACGAATCTCTCGAGCCCCCTCAGATCTTCGGCTCGCATGTGCGCCACCGCACCGTCCCCGACGATCACGACCGACGCGCCTCGCCCCTCCGCCGAAAGCGAAGATCCCACACCTTTCAACGTCGGAATCTTCGCCTTCGAGTCCGACGCGAAGACGAATCTCACGTCCAGCTTGGGATCGGATTCGAGCTCTCTCTTCAGAAATGTGAAGTCCCAGCTCAGAGCACCCTCGACGTAGACCACCTTGAACCTCTCGGCCAGCGCCTCAAGGGCGATGGACGCGCTGTTGTTTACCGTCGATGCCTCTCCGCTGACCTCCGGGATGCTCACGGTGTAGAAGTGGACGCCAGGTGAGCCCGGCTTGATCGCGACGGGCACCTCACTCTCGGCCTGGCCGGTCAACTTGACCAGCGTTCTCGTGAGGACCTTGCCGCCCTCGGAGACACTGAGGGGAACACTGAGATTCTCGAGCCCGCGCCCCTTTATCCTGACAAGGATGGAGACCTCGGCGGCTCCGTACACCACGGCGGGATGGAGCACCTCGCTTATCTCGACGTCCTTGAGAGGCACCTCCTTTGCGGAGGAGACGGTGTACACAGGCAGGAGGAGTCTCTTTGCGACCCCGGAGGGGTCAGGGCCGTGAGAGCTCGCCCCGTCCGAAATAAGAACGACCGCGGCCGGTGAGTTCTCCGCCCGGACCGCGACCTTCTCGAGGGCCTCTCCGAGGGCGCTTCGCTCGCCGGCCGGAATGCGGCCGGCGGAAGCACCGACCGGCTCATCCACCTTCGCGAGAGTGTCTGAGAAGACAAAGACCTCACGTTCAAACGCACGCGGCAGTTTCTTCACCAGCGATTCGGCGGCACGGAGAGCCATTTCATAGCGTGACACGCCGGCCTCGCCCGACGGGAGTCCCATGCTTGCAGAGTTGTCCACGAGGACGAACACCCTGGGCCTGTCTGCTTTCTCGGATTCAAAGACGATTGAAGGCTCGAGGAGAGCGCATATCACACAGAGAAAGGCCGCGATTCTGAGTGCGACGAGGGCTCTTCTGGCCGTCGGGGAGAGTCGTGCAGTCCGCTGCGGGTACACGTAGAGTACCAGGAGAGTGAGAAGGAGCGCCAGCCCCAGAAGCAGATACCAGGAGGAGACGGGCGAGAAGGAGAGCCCCTTTACGGATAGAAGCAGAATCCACATGCTTTCCTGGCCCCGGTTAAAGGTTGATCGTCGGAACTAGAGCTGCAAGAACGTCAACCTGGCCCTTGACTCGAAACGTAGACGACTGCCGGCAGGAACGCTGCGGAATGCGCGAAAAGGCTGGGTACCGAAACGACAAC
>JAZDPI010000214.1:0-2439 GCA_043797775.1 Candidatus Eiseniibacteriota bacterium | reverse complement strand
ACGTCGGACGGGGTCGCGGCCGCATGCAGCGGCGCGAGTGGCGCGGCTGCCGCCAGCGCGAGCGCCAGCAGAACGGACGCCCACGCGGCGAGCCGGAGCGATCGTTTTGACATCAGCATCCCTTCATACTCCATCACCGTTCCCTCGGGCGGTGCTGGAAGAGAACGACATCGTCCGCTTGACGCACGAAACCCCGGGCGGGTATCAAGCGCCGGCAAGCAGCATTTCAAGACCCGTGGTCCTCACCGGGGATCAGCGGTGAGCATGTTCTTCTATCCTTATATTCTGCCAGCGGCGGCCGCCCTGTCCAATGACGGGGGTCGCCGGCAGTCCGTGATTATATGAACAACCATAAACGTGCACAGGCGAATGTTCGGGCCTGAAAGACGTGTAACTCCCGTGTGCCAGCATTATGTTCGCCGGGGCGTGACAGCTCCATCGAGGTGAAAGCCAAGCCGTTTGAGATCGGGGCCGGCCGCCGCCGGAGCTCGCCGTCAGTTCCACGGAGAGGATAAACGGACGCCTATAAAAGCCAATGTCAAGACAACACCTCCCCTCATACCCCCTCGCGGGGGTTTCAATTTGCATATGGCTCGCTTTGAAGGACACCCCGTTTGTCTCACGTCCAGTGGTGGCCTGACCTTTCCCTCGCATCCAGCAGACCTTTCAAAACCTTCACGCCTAATCCGGTCTTCCTGCCGAGACACCTATCAGAGGCTCGGTGCTCTTGCTCCAAGAGAGCCGGCCTATGGTTTCATAGGGGCTTGCGGGGCCGGGGGCCTATCCACTGAGTGGACCTCGCTTTGAGCTTTGCGCCGGCGCACGTCCGTTTTAGAGGCTTCCCCGGCCGCCCGGTCCGCTTTGAGAGGAAGGCGTACAGCCACCGGGACTGAAGAGCTTCCCGGGGCTTTCCCACTAAAGCGGCCTGTTAGCCCCTTTTCCTGTCACCAGGTCGTCGGAATACCCTGTCTCATCCCTCCAGACAACATTCATTACGGCGAGTATCTTTCTCTGGGTGTTGAGCCTCGCGTGCGTTTCGTTTCTCGTAGTTCTCAGCGAGCACAGGTAGTAGGTCTTGATCCCGTTCATCTTCTTCGTGTTTATCACCGCGGCGTTGAAGACCGTCCTCGACAAGGCTTTCATTGTGCCGTTTCCTTCCTTGGAGAGGTGCTCCCCTCCCAGGAAAGAATCACCGCTCTCCCGCTTGACAATGGCCAGGCGGGAGAAGCTCGTAAGGGCCTTCCTGTTGAAGCGGTGAGGGTTCTGCACGTAGGCGACGAACCGGGAAGCCGATATTACTCCAACGCCAGGGATCGCCTTGAGCCTCTTTATCACGGGGAAGTCCCTGGACAGCCTCGTCACAAGCGATCGTGCGCTTGCCCTGTCCTTCTGTGCTTGATCGAGGAGGCGGAAGTCCTGGCGAAGGATCTCTCGTATCGCCTCGCTCTCCACTCTCGCGATAGCCGCCTCTCTTTCGGCCGAGCCGTAGACGCCCTTGCCACTCGTCATTATTCCCTGCTGGCGAAACCTCGCCTTGATCTGGTTCTGGAGCCTGGTGGTGGTCTTCGTCATCTGGTCGTAATGCTGCACGACGATCTTGAAGTTGGCCATCTCGTCATCCTCTGGGTGGTGCACGGCCCTGTAAAAACCTCCCCTCAGGAGCTCCGCGAGCTTGCCCGCGTCCACTGGATCGCTCTTCCTCTTTCCCCTGGCTATCCATGCGTTGTGCTTGGGGTCCGAGACCTCGATTGCTTTCACATGGGGAAGAAGCGTGCGGTAGACCCACCCGGCGAGCTCGCACTCCTCGATGAGCACTCTCACCTCCCCCTTCTGCTTCGACACGAAGTCGATCAAGTTCTCCGCGCTGGTGGGGAAACTGCTCAACTCAAGCAGTTTCCCCCTGCGGTCCCGTACCGCACCTGCGCACGTCTTGCACCCCAGGTCGATCCCAACATACAGTGTTCCCATCGGGCGCTCCTTTCTACTCGGGTTTACGCTGACAGACCGAGTATAATTGGGGCGTCCGGCTTTTATTAATCCACCGAGGCGATGTAAGACCTCTTGAATCGGAGAGGCGGACGCCTGAGAAGCATCAACTGGAACGGGTCGGATGAGATATCTGACTATGTTTTGAGGGAACGGTTAGCCGTTCCGGCAGGCTGATCCGGTGTTCCGGGCCCTGACGGGGGGGGATTCGGGATAAAAGAAGTGGAAGAGCCGCGGAAGATGAAGTTCGACCCGACGTTCGAGGAGAGGGTCGAACCCCTGCACTACCAGCCCAGGGTGGAGTTCCTCGGCGGTCTGCTCGAAGGGTCGAGGCTCTTGGACGTCGGCTGCTGGACCGGCGGCTTCGAGGCGCTGGCGGTCGACCTCGCGGCCGAGGTGACCGGAATGGATGTCGAGCCCCGGGCGCTGGAAGTGGCGGTCAGGTCCGTGCCG
>JAZDPI010000204.1:0-7222 GCA_043797775.1 Candidatus Eiseniibacteriota bacterium | reverse complement strand
CGAGAGATCAAGAAGATCCTCGATGACCAGCGTCAGCCTCTCGGTCTGCTCCACGACTATTTTCATGAAGGATTGGCGTTGCTCCTCGGGCATGGAGCCGTAGTCGAGCATGGTCTCCGCGTAGGCCTTGATGGAGGTCAGTGGCGTCCTCAATTCATGTGACACGTTCGAAAGGAAGTCGGACTTCAGAGTGTCCAGCTCCATGAGCTCGGCGTTAGCCTGCTCGAGCCTGACGTTCGAACAGGCAAGCTCCTCCGCCTGGCGCGCCACCGCCTCCTCTGCCCGCTTGCGTTTGGTGATGTCCTGGTTCACGCCGTACGTCTTGATTGTTGTTCCCCTCTCGTCCTTGACGATGAAGAACCTCACGGTGATGTGCCCGACTTCCCCGTCGGCGTAGATCATGCGGTGCTCGAGCTGTCGGTTGAAGTCGGGATCGTCCGTTTCGATCGCTTCACGCGTCTCCATCCCGACCACGCCTGCGTCCTCGGGGTGAACGAAGCGCCTTACGTAGTCGGCGGAAGACATTGTGTATCCGCCCACCTGCTCGGCCGTGGTGCGGAACATCGCATAGAAGCTGTCGTTGAACGTGAACGTGTCTTTGGCCACATCGTATTCCCAATGCCCAAGGCTCGCGATTTTCATGGCGTTGGACAGCATGGCTTCACCGTTGCGAAGCGCGTCTTCCACGCGCTTACGCTCCGTGATATCGTGCGCAGCGCACACGACACCCCGGACGTCACCCCTCTCGCCACGGATTACGGAGCTCGATAGAAGCATGGGGATCTGCTTCCCGCTTCTCGATACGTATGTCGTCTCAGAGGGCGGGCGGACGCCGGAAGCTGCCGAGGCGAGTATTCGCGATGCAAACCCGGAATCGGCCGGAAACAGGATGTCGAGGGGTCTTCCGATGAGCTCCCTCGCGGAGTATCCGAGCAAATTGCACAGCGCGGGGTTGACGGTGCGTATTCTCCCCGCAGGATCCGTGACCGCAAGAGTGTCGGTCATGGACTCGATGACGTCGTCGACGTACCGCTTGGAGACGAGAGTTCGAGATAGGTTTTCGGTCATCTGGTTGAACGAGGCCGCGAGCTTTCCGATCTCGTCGCTGCTGTTAACGCGCACCTTGTGCGAGAGATCGCCAAGCGAGATTTTCTGGGTGCCGTTAACGAGCTGGGTGATCGGCGTGATGAGGAGGAATTTCAACGTTAGAAAACTGCCGGACGAGACCAGGAGAATCGTCAACCCGGCGATCAGAGCCACGGTGTTCGTGACGCGCCTTATCTTCTCATTCAGACTCGAGAGGGAGAGGCCCAGCTCGACCGTGCCCACCGTCTCCTCGATAGTGGCGGGGGCACCCAGAACGACATCGTCCTCGCTGTCGGTGTCCATCCGCCTCGCGACTATCGATGACGAGAACGATTGCACCGGCCCGCTCCTCTCCGTGACATGTTCGAAGAGAACGGCGCCGTGGGCGTCCAGCACTCTGCAGTATGTGACGTCCTTGTGTTTCAGCGCGCCCTCCGCCAGGCGGGCAATGCCGGCCCTATCGCCGACGAGCATGGGGAACTCAGAGTTTGCGCTGAGACTCGTGAGGAGAAGAGCGGCGCGCTCATTCAGCTCGCTTTCCAGAGCGTGGGTTTCGTGGCGGATGAAGTAAACGCAGAGGAAGACTCCGAGGCTCAGGATTGCGCTCACGAAGAGAATGTTGAGCTTCTTCGCAATGCCGACTCTCATCTGCCGATAACCTCGTCCGCTTCCCTGAGCACGGAACCCGATATTTCAATGCCGAGCCTTTGCGCGGCAGCCTTGTTGATCGAGAGACGGATTTTCCTGGGCGAGGCAGGGTGTATGGTGCCGGCCTTCTCGCCCTTGAGAATGCGTCCGGCTATCTCTCCTGCCTGCCTGCCGAGGTCAGTGAAGTCACAGTCGAAGGAAAGCAGTGCACCGGCCTCGGTGTAGTGCGAGGAAAGCCCGATGACCGGGAGCCTGGCCTCAACACCTCGCGAGAGGAGATGTTTGACCGAAGCCGGGGAGTAGATGCTCGGATCTGCGATCATCAGGAAACAGTCCGTGCGCCGAATCATTCCCGAGAGCGCGCCGGGGAGGTCCTTCTCTGATTCGACTCGCTCGGCGACCAGAATCAAACCCATCTCGTCGCACTTGATCTGAGCCTGCCTCTGCACCGACGCCGTGCGCGGTGAGTAGAGCATTCCTATCCTCCTGACCCCGGGGAGAGCCCGCTTGATGCCCCGGAGCTTCGTTTCAATGGGGATTTGCATGGTCACTCCCGTGGCCTGCGGGCCCGAGATGTCGTCGGGGCTAAAGACCATGCAGGAAATGTGCGGGATTTCCTTCACGTGGTCCCTCGCAAGCCTGGAGGCCTTCGTCCCCAGTGACATGACCATCCTGGGATTACCCCTAGAAATGGATGCGCCGGATACCGACTGTTGACCGTCGGCGAGATCAAGCTGCGTTACGTTGAGCACGATGTTGTTTTCACGCAGGTGCTCATTGAACCCCTTCCACGCCTCCGCATAGGCTGGCAGGTTCGAGGAGAAGAGAACGGTCAGGGACACTTCCTGCACGGGATTGCACGGAACCGGAGTCAACATGGAAAGCGTCACCACCCATGCCAGAAGAAAACCCTTCCTGTGTCTGTGCGCCTTAACGCGTGTTTCCAACGACGTGGCTCCAATCGCTTCAGAATCTATACGTGGCCTTGACGTAGAAATTTCTTCTGTCTTGAGGAATGCTCGTCTGCAAGTGTTCAGTGCTGGCCGGGTCCTCGTACGCCTCGTCAAACAGATTTCTCACTTTTGCCGTGAGCTCCAGGCGGGGAATCGTGCCGTCCAGGACGAGCACCAGATCCGTGCAAGCATGCGGGTCGAGCGTCTCGCGAGCGACCGTGAACCGTCTGCCGATGTAGCGAACCTCGGCCGAGAGGAGAACCGAGTCCCACAATTTCGGAAGACCCACACCGACGGTGGCGATGTCCCTCGGAGAGTTGGGAAGCTCCTCCCCGTACGTCTCTTCCACGGCCTTCTGGCGGGCGTACGTGGCGTGCACCTGCAGGCCTGCCAAGAAGCCTTGCAGACCCACTTCGAGCCCACGAGCCTTGGCCGCACCTGTGTTTTGATACTGAAGGAGCTCCAGACCGTCCAGACCGAGCTGGTCCGTCACGACCTGATAGATCAGGTTCTCGATGCGGGTATCGTACGTGGACAGCGTCGCCCTCAGGTTGCAGCCGATCTCTTGCTGCAAGACCGCCTCGACCGTCTTCAGTCTCTCCGGCTCGAGACTGCCGTTTGAGATCAACGTGTGGCCTCCGTCGCCGTAATGAAGCTCGTTGAGAGAGGGCGCACGGAAGGCCGTGCCGTATAGGAGCTTGAGGCCCGTTGCGGGGCGGAGTGTGTATATCCACCCCAGTCTGGGATTCGTGGTGCCGCCGGACGCCGGGTATTGGTCGTGCCTCACTCCCAGAACGAAAGACATGTTTGCAAGCTGCAGCACGTCCTGGGCATAGAGTGACCAGACTCCGAAGTCACGCGTGTCGTCGAGGTACAGTTGGTAATACTCCGGACCCGGCAATCCGGCGTCCCAGTATTTCTGGTGAACGTGGTGATACTCGCCCTCGGCTCCTATCGTCAAGCGATTGCAGGCCAGGGCACTCCAATTGAACTGCAGCTCTGTGTTGACCCACCGGCCCGTAGCGAGGTCTTTCCCCAGTTCCTTGTAGAATCCGTCCTCCCCCTCATACCACACCGCCCAGTCACCGTGATACAGGTAGCGGTTGAGCGAGAGTCGGCCCATCACGTTCCTGTGACTGCTTATGTCGTACTCGTAGCGCGCCTCGGCAAAGGCGAGCTCGTCCGTGTTCCTAGTTCGATTGTCGTTGAAGGCCGTCCAATAGGAGGCGGTCGGAATCCCCTTCTCGCGCGAGTTGAATCCCGCCTGAAGCGAGACCCCTTTGAAGTTGAGCCTGCCGAAGAGCTTGAAGGTCTGATCGCCGTCACCGTCTCGGAAGACTCCGTCGTGAACGAAGCCCGCCTCGTCCACGTAGCCGTCGTACTCGCGGAAGTAGAGATCCTGTCCCTCGACGTTGCCGTACGACGCACCGAGGCTGAGATCAAGTCCGTTGTCGGCTCTCCCATAGGAGAACCCCAGCTTTCGTGAATCGTAGCTTCCGTATTGAACCCAGCCTGCGAGCCCCGGGTCCCCCGTGCCGTCCTTCGTGACGACGTTCACCACTGCGAAGAAGGCGTTGGTTCCGTAGAGGGCCGAGCCGGGTCCCTTGACGACCTCGATTCGTTCGATCTGGTCCATGTCGATGCCGAAGGCACTGCCGACGTACCCGCTTCCGTAGACGTCTTCGTTCCTGCGGCATCCGTTGACCAGAAGCAGGACTCTTGAATTCCAATCGCCCGGGACGCTGTATCCCCTCACGCCGATGTAGTGGTAGTTACGGTCATACGTGACGTGCACACCGGCCACGGTTCTGAGGGCCTCCTCGAGGGTTTCGTATCCGTGCCGCTTGATCTCCTCGGCCGTGATGACGGCCACGGTGGCGGGCGCATCGCTGGCCGACTGTTCGAACTTGGCCGCGGCAACCACCTTGGGTATCTCCATGAAGAGAAGGTCTTCTCTTGTCCTCTCCTCCTGCGCAAGCGCAGGAACTGAAAGGATAAGACACAGCGTCGCGACGACGATGGACGTGAAACCCGTGGATTTCATGTTCGTACTCTCCGCTCTGACTCGTGGGTTCCGGCCCTTCTGGCGACCTCACGTAGTTACGTACCGGTGGAACGCAGTCGTGCCTCCGGCGCTGGTAATGACGCCGCTTGAGACATCCATCCTTCGCCATGCCGTCCGAGTGCTTCCCGCGTCAGAGCTCTCCATCCTTGAAGTCGTCACGAGGCGCCGGCGGCTTTAGCCGGGGCGACGAGAAACGACAGTAGATACGTAATCGCGCACCACGTTTAACAAGAGGACGCAGCCCCGTCACACCGGTGCGGCGGGGCGGAATCTCGCCGGATGGGCTCGGCGAGAAGAGGTCTAGAAAGTATGGCAGGCCGTGAGGTTATCTGTTATGGTACTCCGGTTGGCCAGGGGGGATTTGAAGTCTCACTGGAAGGCTGTGTCAATGCCAGGTCGACGATGCAGGCCGTGAGGGCCTTACTGGCTCTTCAGACGGGGTGGAGAGATGAAGGACATGACCGCGGTGATTCTGGGGGGTGGACGCGGGAAGCGACTTTTTCCTCTGACCAAGGATCGGTCGAAGCCCGCCGTTCCCTTCGCGGGCAAGTACAGACTCGTGGACGTCCCCATTTCGAACTGCATCAATTCAGGGATCCGACGAATCTTCGTTCTCACGATGTACCAGTCTGCCAGCCTCAACTCTCACATCGCCAGCACCTACAGATTCGATCAGTTCTCGGGCGGCTTCGTGTCGACGTTGGCCGCCGAACAGACCGCCAGGGGAGGCACATGGTTCAGGGGAACTGCGGATGCCGTCCGTCAAGCCTGGGGACACATGGGAACCCGGGCGTCACAACACGTACTCATTCTCTCGGGTGATCACCTCTACAGGATGGATTACGGCGGGTTCCGGAAGGCCCACGTCGAGTCGGGGGCGGAAGTATCAGTGGCCGTGCAGCCGGTCACCCGCGTGGAAGCCTCGCAGCTCGGCCTGGTAAAAGTCGACGAGAGCGGCGGCATTGTCAGGTTCGAAGAGAAGCCCGAGACGCCCGACGCGTTGGATGAGTTCTCGACCAACACAGAGATATGCGGCCTCAGTGAGGAGGAGGCGACGAGAAAACCGTTTCTGGCCAGCATGGGGATATACCTTTTTGACGTGCCTGGGTTGAAGGAGAGACTGGACTCGAATCCTGAACAGGTGGACTTCGGCAGGCACATCATCCCTCAGGCAATCCAGGAGGTACGGGTGCAGGCTTTCTGCTTTACCGGCTACTGGGTGGACATCGGTACGGTGGGGGCGTTTTATGAGGCGAACATGAATCTCGTCCGTCCACTCCCGAGCTTCAATCTCTTCGACCCCACCATGCCGATATACACTCATCCCCGCTTCCTGCCCGGAGCGAAGCTCAATCGCGCCTCGGTGGAGTGCGCCGTCCTGTGCGACGGCGCAATCGTCGAAGGTGCCGAGGTGCGCGATTCGATACTCGGCGTGCGGTCCCGCGTCCGTCCGGGCGCAACGATCGAGAGCACGCTCATGATGGGCGCGGACTTCTACCAGCCCGGTGCGGCGCCGGGTCCGGCCGTTGGGGTGGGGGAGGGGTCTCTCGTCAGGCGTGCGATCATAGACAAGAACGCTTGCATCGGACGTGGAGTGCAGCTCGTCAACAGGGACAGGCTCAGGGAATACGATGACCCGACCGAGCAGCTCTACGTGAGGGATGGAATCACCGTTGTCGTCAAAGGCGGCGTTATCCCCGACGGATTCGTGTTCTGAGCAGGAGATGTATTCTGAATGTCGCTGATCAAGGAGATCAAGAGAAAGGCCATTCACCTTTCGTCTTCGTGGGTCCCTCTCGCTTACTACTTTCTTCCTGAGCACGTTGGGAAGGCGGGACTTCTTGTCGCCGCGGCAACCTTTCTGACGCTCGACGTGATCAGAATACACGAACCCCGAATGAAGAAGCTCTTCTACCGCATCTTCGGCGAGATAGTGCGGGAACACGAGAAGGACACGCTGACCGGCGCTACGTCCATGGTGATTTCAGCGCTCCTGACCGTGTACTGTTTCGAAAAGAACATCGCCGTGGCATCGCTTCTGTTTCTTACGGTGGGGGACTCCATTGCGGCCATAGTGGGGAAGCACCTCGGCAGAACACACATCTTCGGCAAGACTCTGGAAGGGAGCCTCGGATGCTTCTTCGCGTGCGCGGCGATCGCCATCGCCGTACCGGGGATACCGCTTACGGTCAGTGTCGCCGGCGCTCTCCTGGCCGCACTCGTGGAAGTTCTCCCCATTCCTCTCGACGACAACTTCAGGATACCGCTCTCGGCGGGCTTTCTGATGCAGGTGTTGATGCCTCATTAGAATGCGCGGGTTTTCCACCGCGGCTCTAAACGCGAAGGTCGCAAAGTCGCCTGACATCGAGTGTCTCGCATGAACGTTCAATCGCGCGTGAAATGGAAAGTCATCTCGCCGAAGCCCGTGACGTCGGTTGTGCCGGAGGGTGAAGGACCCCTCATATTCACT
>JAZDPI010000344.1:0-15749 GCA_043797775.1 Candidatus Eiseniibacteriota bacterium | reverse complement strand
CAAGCCAAGGCGAAAAGCACGATTAGAACGTCAGTGAATTGTATTAGGCAGCCTCGGCGCTGTCAAGACAAAAGAGACCCCGAAGCCGATGACTCCGGGGTCTTCAATTGACAGAACTTGTATGACTTATCTCCTGAACTTGAGGAGAAGAGGCACAGAGCCGCTGTGCACCGCGCGCGACCCGTTCATCAGGGCAACGGCGAAAACATAGGTCCTATTGGGATAGGCCTCCGGGTAGAAGAAGATGTCGTTGGTCTCGTCTCCCGTTCTGAAAGCTCTCTTTATCTCGACAGACCAGCGTCCGGTGTCCTCGTCCCACATCCCCTTCGCCGTGATGTCCCCTCTGCTTCCCGACGGATTCCCCACCATGTATCCCGGCACGTAGTCGACCTCCAGATCTCTCTCGTCGTTCCAGGGAAGTGACGTCACCGGGTTGATGGTATCACACTGATTGAAGGTTCTTGCGTACGGGCCCTGGTCGTACACAAACTTGGCCGAACTCAGGCCCCCGTTATCCCCGCGAGCAATGTACCTGGGCAGGAAGCTGGCCTCTCTCTTGTTCGTGCTCCAGACGCCGATCCCCGGGTCCCCGCGTATTGACACGGCGTCCACGACCATGTCGTCGCAGCGGTTCACCGGGTCGGATCGCGCTCGCATCCAGTACCAGCCGTCCAGCCTTCCGTTCGGAACCCTCATACCGTCGTGGCAGGCTATCGCGCAGCCACGCGAGGCAAAGGGGCCGGTCTCGTCACTCGCAGGCACTATTTCAAAAAAGATGCAAAATCTGTCTTCCTTCTGCTCCTCCTGCGCACGTTTTGTCCAGTACTGGGGATCAACAAGGCTGAGGTCGGTCACGCACCTTCTTGCGTACCACGGAGGGCCGGTGTAGATGAGGCGATCGGGAAGCACATCGTCAGTGGAGTCAGCCCACTCGAGCAGGAAATAAACCGTGTCCGCAAGGGCAGTGTACACCGACTTCATCTTGACGTAAGCGCTACCGCCGCCGGGTGCGTTTCCGTCACTCAAGGCAACAATCAGCTCCGGCGCGGAGAACCATTCCCTGTCAAGCGCATTGCCGTCTACGCGCGGGGCCCGGGTAGTGGGAACGGACTCCAGAACATAGCCAGGAGCGGGCCAGGTGCTTTTCTCGCCGCACCCGGAGCCAAGCACCATATAAACAAGCGGGATTGCCAGTAGCGCAAGAGGAAGCAGAACTTTTTTCATACAACCAAACCTCATTTCATAATGTACGACTTCCCGGCGTACGTATCGGATAAAAAAGATTAGAGTCATGCACCCGCATTGTCAAGTGCAAAACAACCGCGCACAGGAAGCCGAAGCGCTTCTCAGGATCGGGCGTACAGCGTGTAGTCGATGTCGGAGAATATGTTGTCCTTCCACTCCATCTCTTCGAGCCTTCCGGGATCAACGGAATGCGACTTGATGGAATGGTACAATTCTGTGAATCTCCCCAGATGCTCCTTGGTTCTTCTGATCGCGTACGGCACCATGGTGCCTGTCTTCATGATGAATGCCCAGTCGCTGCCCTGAGCCAAAAGCAGCTCGCGGGCTGCCTGGGACAGAGCTCTGTGCTCGATCGGAGTGGGGTTCCTGAACGAGCCTGCCAATTCGACCATCCTCTGCGCCGCCACGTGGAGGTGCGGATATATCCAGTCGTTGCTCCCCCCCAGCCAGACCTCGCTGTAACCCTTCCACCCCCAGCTCGACTCGGAGGGAGTCGCCATCTGAGTCTGAGGGTTTTCATCCAGGTACTGACCCGGAGTGATCAGCCGGAGCGTCCTCTGATCAAAGGCGATCTTCCTCACAAGGAAATCCACCCACTGAGGCCCATCGTACCACCAGTGACCGAAAAGCTCTGCATCGTAGGGGGCCACAAGAACGGGTCTTCTCCCACCCATCTTCTCGAAGAGATACTCCACCTGTTTCTGACGGTTGAACATGAAGTTTCCCGCGTGAGCGGCGGCCGTCTCGCCTGCAGCGTCGGGTTGATAGACTTCCTTGTAGGAAGTCGGGCCGGTTATGCGGTGGTATTTTATTCCCGTGTTCTTTCTGCTTCCGTCCGCCCCGACGTAAGGCCTGATGTAGTCGTAGTCCATGTCGTAGCCGATGTCCCGATAGAACTCCCTGTACCGGTGATCGCCGGGATAGCCTTCGACGGAACTCCAGACTTGCTTGGACGATTCGATGTCCCGGCCGAAGGCGGCGGTGAGCGACGGGCACAGTATGGGCGCGAACACACCCATCCGAGGCCTCGGCGTGGCGTGGAGGATTCCGTGAGAATCAGTGAAGAAGTACCTAACGCCGGCCTCTTTGAGAAACTTGTCGACGCCGGGGTAGTAGCCGCATTCCGGAAGCCACATCCCCTGAGGCCTTCGTCCGAAACACTTCTCGTGGCTCCGGGCGGCGATCAGAACCTGGGCCCTCACGGCCTCGGGCACAAGCGCCATCAGAGGCAGATATCCGTGGGTTGCGGCGCAAGGGATAAGCTCGACCCCGCCGTGCTCCTGGAGATTCCTGAAGGCCACAGTCAGATCCCTTCCGCATCTGTCCACGAAGTACTCCCTGGCAGACTCGAACTGCCTCAGGTACATTCGGGCCAGCCTGTTGAAGGCAGGCTCCCATCTGGTCCTTTCCAGTTCTCTGCCCGCCAGTTCTATGAGCCGCTCTATGTGTCTTACGTAGCGGTCCTGAAGAAGCGGGTCCCGCAGCATTGCCACCAGAGTGGGGCTGAGCGACACGGTGAGGCCGTGCGGAACCTTATCGTCCACCAGCCTCTCGAGGACGTTCAGAAGAGGAATGTAAGTCTCCGTGATACTCTCGTAGAGCCAGTCCTCTTCAAGAAAGAGCTCGTGCTCGGGATGCCTCACGTAGGGTAGGTGTGCGTGAAAAACGAGGGACAGATAGCCTTTGCATTCGGACGTCATAGAATCACCGTTCTCCCGAAGTGACCAGGTGGAGGAAACGGGCCGGGGCCGCTGGCCGCCGTCCGATGACGCGACTCGACCCGGCAGTTCATTCTGAGCCTGCTCCCTTGTCAGTGGATCTGTCGAAGGCCAATCTGACTCTCTCTGCCTGCGTGCCGTCTGCCGACCGCGCCGAGATCGACACTTCTTTCGTGCCGTCGGGGAAGTGACATCTGAACGAGAAGGTCCCGTCCTCCCTGAGGCGGCAGCTTCCGCCCTTCACCAAGAGACTCGCCCCCGGCTCAGTGGCCCCGTACACCACGACGTCGGCGTCGACTCTCATCCAGAAGCGCCGCACCGGCTCCGCCCCTCTCTGCACGTCCCTCCCGCCGGGGCTGAACAGAGGCGAAGCCAACTGTTGCTCCAGCCTGCGCGCCAGCCGCTCGTGCAGCTCGGGCGAACTGACTCCGAGCGTCAGACCTCCCGACAGCGCGTACATCTCCTCGTAAGGAGGAGCCACGCTGGTCCATTTCTCATCCAGCACGTCGGACATTCGGTCCGAGGGCGTGCTCACGGAATTCGACTGCACGAGGCAGACGAATTCCCCCCGTCTTGTCAGAAGACCTATCTCCACGCGGTATTCTCTGCCCGGCCCACCGACGTTTATGTACCAATTGCGCGCCGCAGAGGTGAGAGCTATGTCAAACAGCGCTGTGTTCGGCCGGGAGCCGCGCCCTCCTGTCGTGTACACCCGCAGGGTCATCCTGGCGTCCTTGGATTCCTCCCCGAGCCTTTGCAGGCCGCGGTTCATCGTGCCGTCCGTGATTTCCCAGTAGGCGTGTACCCAGTACGGATCTCTTGCCATGAGCACGCTCCGGTCAATCCCGTATGATTCGGGAAGCACGTACTCCGTTTCCCTATAGGCACCCCTGTCGAGGCTCTTCGCCTCCTCCGTGACCCTGCCCACCGGCGAGACGTCTAGAGTCCGGGCGACGGCCGGCTCTCCGGGCCGCCTCCGAAGCGAGCGCCTCGCTGGGGACTTTGAGCGTGCGGAGGGAGATGTTTGTGAGCGCCTGCGAGCGGTCGTTCTCTTCCGGGCCGCCGTCTTCTTCGCGGAGGTCTTGGCCGACCTCTTGGACGCGGCAGGCTTCTCGGGCGAGGACTTGCGCACGCTTTTCCTCGTGCGCCCTCGCTTCTTGGATTCTCCGGCAGTGTCTTTCAATTGAATCTCCTCCTTCCAGCGCGCCTTCTCAACCACGGCCAGGCGCCGAGCACTCGTGCTACTTCCGGCGCCCCATCATCGCCGACCTGAGGGACTCAAGCTCGCCCAGAACGGTCGACCTTATCTCATCGAGTCTCTCGTCCGTCCGGGCTTCGAACCTGGCCACCAGCGCCGGCTGCGTGTTTGATGCGCGCACCAACCCCCATCCGTCGCCGAACAAGATGCGTGCCCCGTCTATATCGATTACGTCGTGGTTCTTCTTGAAGAACGCGGTGAGTTTCTCCACTAGTTCGAACTTCACCGAGTCGGGACACTCGAGACGAATCTCCGGAGTCGTCACGTACCGGGGCAGCTCATCAATCAACGCCGAGAGCGGTCGCTCCGATCGAGACAACAGGCTGACAAGGCGCGCCGAAGCGAACACGGCGTCGTCAAAACCGAAGTAGTTGTCAGCGAAGAACATGTGGCCCGACATCTCGCCGGCCAGAGGCGCCTTCTCCTCCTTGAGTTTCCTTTTGATCAGTGAGTGACCCGTTCTCCACATGAGCGGCCTTCCGCCAAGCGCAGTTATGTGCTCTTGAAGAGACTGAGAGCACTTGACGTCGAAGATGACCGTCGCGCCGGGGCTCCGACTCAGTATCTCACCAGCGTACACGGCCAAGAGCTGGTCTCCCCACACGATTCTTCCCGCGTCGTCTATCGCGCCGATTCTATCACCGTCACCGTCGTACGCAATGCCGACGTCCACGCCCTCTTTGATCACGATCTTCCTCAACTCCTCCACGTATTCCGGAACCGTCGGGTCGGGAAGATGATTCGGGAAGCTGCCGTCAGGTTCACAATACAGGGGGATTACCTCGACCCCCAGCCTGCCGAACAGTCTTTCGACAAGCGGCCCGACTGTTCCGTTTCCGGCATCTACCGCGACCCGCAGTTTTCTGCCGATCTCCACCCTTCCACAAATCTCGTCAATGTAGTCGGGCAGAATATCCAGGGAATCGGCACTCCCCTGTCCCGATCTGAACTGAGAACCCTCCACTATCGCACGGAGTCTCTGAATCTCCGGCCCGTACAACGACAGCTCTCCGCGCGCCAGCTTGAACCCGTTGTACTCGACGGGATTGTGGCTGCCGGTAACGACCGTGGAACCCCCGGTCCCCAGTCTCACGACAGAGTAGTAGACCGCGGGTGTAGGAACCTCCCCCAATTCGATGACGCTGCAACCGGTGGACACGACTCCCCGCGAATAGCTCTCGTTCAACCTCGGGGAGCTGAGCCTCACGTCCCTTCCGACCGAGACGACCGTTCCATCACTCAGGTACGAGCCAAAGGCCCTGCCGAGACTGAACGCCGCTTCCGAAGTGAGCTCCTTCTCGGCAAGTCCTCTTATGTCGTATTCTCGGAAGATGTGGGGATCAATGTTCACTTGACTCCTCAAGCCGCGGCGGCCGGGGCTCCAAAGGTGTCTCGGCGCCTCGCGGAAGCCCCACCCGGCCTAGCCTCTGTCCTTCCACCTGAGATACGCGTCAACGAACTCGTCTATCTCTCCGTCAAGGACTCTGGCCACGTCCGACGTCTCGTGCTCAGTCCTGTGATCCTTCACGAGCGTGTACGGTTGGAATACGTAGGACCTTATCTGGCTCCCCCACGCTATTTCCTTCTTGTCGCCGTGAAGCTTGTCGAGCTTCTTTCTCTTCTCTTCCTGATGATGCACGTACAACCGGGCTCTGAGCACTTTCGTCGCGTTTTCTCTGTTCCGAAACTGCGACCTCTCACTCTGGCACTGGACGACTATCCCGGTGGGCACGTGCGTAATCCTCACGGCGGAGTCGGTCTTGTTGACGTGTTGCCCGCCGGCCCCACTGGCACGGAAAGTGTCCACGCGAATCTCGCTGTCCTTTATGTCGATATCGATCGCCTCGTCGATCTGCGGGAACACGAACACTGAGGCGAAAGAAGTGTGCCTCCTTTGGGCGGCGTCGAAGGGTGAAATTCTGACAAGCCTGTGAACGCCGCTCTCCCCCTTCATGTATCCGTAACTGTATTCCCCGTCCACTTCCAACGTCGAGTCCTTGATGCCTGCTTCTTCGCCCGCCTGGTAGTCCAGCACGGAATAGGAGAACCCCCTGGATTCTATCCACCTGACGTACATCCGCATCAGCATCTGAGCCCAGTCTTGGGACTCGGTTCCGCCGGCCCCCGGATGAATGCTCACTATCGCTCCGGCCCTGTCGTGCTCGTCGGTCAGGAGACTCTTGATCCAGAAGTCCCCTATCAGTTTCTCAAGTTTCGTGCACTCTGAGACGGTCTCCCGCAGGACCGATTCGTCCTGTTCTTCCTTCGCCAGCTCGAGAAGCACCGCCGCGTCTCTGACTCTGGCGCTGAGAGACGTCCAGTCCGCAACGACCCGCTTGGAGGCACTCAGCTCCTGCACTATCTGCTTGGACTGATCCCGATCCCAGAAGCCGGGTCTGGACATTTCCTCTTCTATTCGGGCGACGTCGCTCCTCTTTGACGGCAGGTCAAAGACAATCACTCAGTTCGGCAAGCGACTTCTCGCATCGCTCTATGCGGCCCCTCGTTTCCTCCCACACTTATGCCTCACCTCCTGATTTCTCCGCGAACAGCTTGCAGAGCTCGTCCCAGACTTCCGACGCCCTTCGCTCCAGGAGGCCGAATCCGCCGTCATTGGCGATGTGAAAATCGGCTCCCGCGATCTTCTCGGCTTGAGGAATCTGGCAGCGCACCCTTGCGAGGGCCTCACGGGGCTCGAGAGAATCCCGCTCTCGCATTCTCGCAAGCTGCACGTCTTCACTGCAAGAAACTACCACAATGGCGTCGAAGATTTCAACGAGATTCCATTCGAAGATAAGCGCGGCGTCGACGACGACTATGCCGCTGAAACCGCACTCGCGAGTCTTCTCTATTCTGCTCCGGATCTCCTCTATGAGAAACGGATGGACTATTCTGTTGAGCCTGGCAAGGCTCTCTCCGTCGCTGAATACGATTCGCGCGAGAGCCTTTCTGTTGAGATCACGGCCGGTTGAGACAATGTCTCCACCGAAGGTCTCCACGAGCGAAGAAAGCACGCAATCATTGCCCTCGACTATCTCACGGCCGATTCTGTCGGCGTCGATGACGCGGGCGCCGCGCCTCTCGAACAGGCGGCACACCGAGCTCTTTCCAGACGCTATCCCGCCCGTGACACCGACAGAGAGAATCCGCGGCTCAATGGGTCTCGAACCAGTTTTCTCCAACTCCAATCTCCACTTTGACGGGAACGCTCAGCTCCAAAGCGTGTTCCATTTCGTGGCGGACAATCGATCTCAACTCGGCTGTCTCTTCAGGCGGAAGCTCAAAGAGAAGCTCGTCATGCACTTGAAGCAGCATTCGCGACTTGAGGTTTCGCTCCGACAGTCGTCTCGCGATCCGGACCATCGCCAGTTTTATCATGTCCGCCGCCGAGCCTTGAATGGGAGTGTTTATCGCCATCCTTTCCGCCTCGGCTCTCGCCCTCGCGTTCTTGCTCCGCAGGCTCTCCAGCATCCGCCTTCTCCCCAGCATCGTACTGACGAAGCCCCTCTCTCTGCCTTCCTGAATTGTGCGCCGCACGTACTCGGAGACACCCGGATACGTTCTGTAGTAGGCGTTGATGAATTCCTTGGCCTCCGAAGTGGATATCCCGAGCTCCCTGGAGAGCCCGTAGGGACTCATGCCGTAGATTATGCCGAAGTTCACCACCTTCGCCCTGGCCCTGAGCTCGGGCGGGACCGCGTCCTCGGGGACGCCAAACAGCGAGGACGCCGTGCTGGCGTGAACGTCCACGCCCGCGAGAAAGGCTTCACGGAGTCGTTCGTCGGCGGAGTAGTGTGCCATCAACCTCAACTCTATCTGAGAGTAGTCCGCGGACATCAACACCCATCCGGGCCCACCGGCCACGAAGGCCTTTCTGATCTCCCTGCCCCTCTCGCTCCTGGCAGGTATGTTTTGCAGATTGGGCTCGCTCATCGAGAGCCGGCCTGTCGCAGTGACGGCCTGATTGAAACTCGCGTGAAGCCGGCCCGATTGAGGGCAGAGGAGCCTCGGAAAAGCATCCACGTAGGTACCTTTGAGCTTCGAGAGCCGCCTGTACTCGATTATGCTACGGGCAATCTCGTGGCGCGGGGCCAGCTCTTCCAGCACTTCTTCGTCCGTCGAGGGGGCACGCTTCTCCCTCGTCTTCTTCACCTGAGGAAGACTCAGGTCCTCGAACAGGACTTTGGAGAGCTGCGCGGGAGAGTTGAGATTGAATTGACACCCGGCCATCCGGAATACGCCTTCCTCGACCTGGCGAATGTCCGCCGCGAGCCTCTCGGACATGGCCCGGAGAAATCCCGCGTCCACCACTACACCCAGCGCCTCCATTTCGTACAGGACGGCCGAGAGAGGAATCTCCACTTCGTTGTACAAACGCGCAAGCCCCGCACTCTCCAGCGACGACGACAACGGACTCGCGAGACGCAGGGCAACAAGGGCCGAACCGCACGCGTAGCGCCCGAGCTTCTCCGGGGGGACTTCTTCGAGACGCACCTTTCCCTTCCCGCCTCCCAGATACGAGCTCATGCTCTCCCACTCGAGCTCGAGGAATCTCTTGGCGAGGGTGCAAAGCGAGCTGTCGGCGGACGAGTCGATCAGATAGCCGGCGATGAGAACGTCGAAGAACGGCTCCGGCCCAGAAACGTCGAGACAGCTCCCGGCATGCAGAACAGCCTTGAGGTCGTGCACGCACTTCAGAACGCGTTTGTTCGACAGAAGCCTCGTCAATGGACCCAGGGAGGCCTCCGCCGACGGGAACATTCCCCCCTCACGGGCGATCGGAAAATAAAAGCACTCCTCCTCGGAGGCGGCCACGGCCACCCCCAAAGGCGGCGACTGTCTCCCGCTCGGGTGGCAGAAGGTGACGCCAAGCCTGGTCCAGGAGCGCGACTTCTCTTCGAATTCAGCAACCTGTGAATCGACCGTGACGAGCTGCCATCGGTAGTCGAGTCCGGCCGGTCCAAAAATCAGGGACACCAGCCTCTTGAGCTCCAATTCCTCGAGCAAAGCCTTGAGTCGCTCGCTTCTCCCCTCTCGCAGCTTGAGCTCGTCCGTCTCGACGGAAACAGGAACGTCAAGACGTATCCGCGCCAGCTCCCTCGAGAGTCTCGCCTGGTCTGAGTACTTGAGAAGTTTCTCAGACAGGCGCGGGTCCTCCGGGAGCGGAAGCCGATCAAGAATCTCTTCCAGGCTGCCGTATTTCCTCACAAGCCTGGCGGCGGTCTTCTCACCGATG
The DNA here is from genome assembly GCA_043797775.1 of Candidatus Eiseniibacteriota bacterium. Taxonomy (GTDB): domain Bacteria; phylum Eisenbacteria; class RBG-16-71-46; order JAFGJU01; family JAFGJU01; genus JAZDPI01. The sequence continues at coordinate 6,292 of JAZDPI010000344.1, read as the reverse complement.
CCGGGGACACCGGGTATGTTATCGGAACTGTCTCCCATCAGCGCCAGAACGTCCAGGAATCTATCCGGTTCGACACCGAAGCGACCTTCCACTTCCTTGCCTCCGACCCAAAACGCCTCCTCACCACCCCTGCCGGGGTTGAGAAGCCTCACGCCCTCTCCGACGAGCTGGCAGAAGTCCTTATCCCCCGACACGAGCACGACGTCGAAACCTTCCCCGGAGAAACGAGTGGCCAGCGTTCCCATTACGTCGTCGGCCTCGTAGCCCTGAAGCTCGATCACGCGCAGGCCCATCGCGTCCACCAGCTCCAGAATCCTGGGGAACTGACTCCGCATGTCCTCCGGCATCTTCTCTCTGTTGGCCTTGTACTCGGGATAGAGCTCGTGTCTGAACGTGGGCACCTTCGAGTCGAACACGACGCCCACGTAATCCGGCTTCTCTTCTCTCAGAAGCTTGAGCAGCGTGCTTGCCACCCCGTAGACAGCGCTGGTGTTCTCGCCCTTGGAGTTGACCAGCGGCCTCCTCACGAATGCGAAATAGGATCTGTAGGCTAGAGCGGAGCCGTCGATCAGATAGACTGTAGGTTTCATTATTGCGACTCCGGGCAGGTATCAGCAGGAGCCGGAACAGGAGTAGAGTCCGTGCTCGGCTATGTAAGCAGCAACAGCAGCCGGGACCATGTAACGTATTGAACGACCCGTGGACACTCTCTCTCTGATCTGGGTCGAGGAGACGTCCACCTGTATGCCCCCCACTGCGATGACACGGTGCCTCAGCCGGGCGTCGAGTTCCCCGAGGTCAAAACCGGGGCGGCTGACGACGACGAGAGTGCATTCAGAGACAAGCGCCTCAGGCTCCTTCCACGTCGAGATCTCGAGGATGCTGTCTGCCCCGACGATGAGAAAAAGCTCCGGGCCTCCGCCGAGCGTCCTCTTGAAGTGGCGCACAGTCTCTACCGTGAAAGACGTGCAGTCGCGGCGCACTTCGAATTCCGACACCTCGAACCGCTCGTTACCGGCTACTGCGAGTTTCGTCATCTCGAGCCTGGCGCGGGCGTTCGAAATCCCGCATCGCTCTTTATGAGGCGGGGCGCCGGAAGGAACGAAGAGGACCTTGCTCAGATCGGCTTGCTCCCGCGCCTGCTCGGCAGTAATGAGATGGCCGACGTGAATGGGATCAAAAGTCCCTCCAAAAAGGCCTATTCTCACTTCGATCTTCCTTTGACGTGGAACACGGAGACTGCCGCGCTAACCCGAGTTGACGGAGCGGGATTTCTTGCTCTGCACCCTCTTCATGCCGTCCCTCGCAGCGCTCACAAGCTCCGCGTCTCCCTTCTTCTCCAGCGCCATCCCGTACAGCGCTTCCGCCCTCTCCCAGTCTTTCTCTTCTTCGTAACATCTACCCAGGCCGACCTGCGCCCAGTCGGCCCTTTGGAGGTCACTGTACTTTTCCAGCAGCTCCTCAAAACACAGGCGTGCGGCCTGCCAGCGTCTCAATTTGACGTAAAGTGTGCCGTTCAGGAAGAGTTTCTCCGCCAAAATGGATCGACACTCACGGATTCTGGCGCCGGCCTCTCCGGAGAACGCCCCGCCCGGATAGCGGGCAAGGTATGTGCCGAAGAGCACTATCGCTTCCTGAGTGGCGGTCTGGTCGTAGTGGACCGGCCTGCGCTGCTTGAAAGCACACATTCCCAGCATGAAGTGGGCTTCTTCTGCGTACCGCCCTCGAGGGAAATCTCTGACGACCCTCCCGAACTCGACCTCGGCCAGAGGGTATTCCTTGGTCTCGTAGTTGCACTTGCCGAGCAAAAAGTTCGCCGGCTCGGCGAACTTGCTTCCGGGGTGCCTCACGAGCATTTCCTTGAATTGCCCCGCGGCCTCCAGGTAGTGCCTGGTGTCGTATCTCCTCTTTGCCTTGTTGAACATGTCCTCTGCGGTGAGAGTAGGAGGAGGCTTGGTGGCGCCGCAAGAAAGGGACAAAGCCACCAGGCCCAGAACTGTCGCAACGGAGAAAATCTTGATCGCTTTCATGGGGATGCTTCTCTAGTCGTTTACTCCTTGTTCGAATAGAACAAATAGACCAGTCCGGCAACAATAGCTACCACAACGAGAGGCTCAATGAAAACGCCCAGCTTCCCGGTGGGCAGGGTTCCCTTCTGCCAGCGTTCGCCCTTTCCCTCCAGGAAAGAGAGCTCTCGTTCGGGCACCTGGTCGGTGACCCCGTAGCCTCCCTCTCCCACCCAGATGACCGTTCCCGACGTCTCGTCTATGAGCCTGCCGCTTATCTTGACGACTGCGGTCCTCTCAACCACTTTTCTTCCGATGAATCCTGCTCGCCGTGCGCTCGGATACCCGACGCCCAACTCGGTTATTCTATACTCCAGAACCATCCTTTTGGTTTCAGGGGCAACCACGACCGGCGGAGCAGCAGGAACAGCAGAGGTATCGGAATCCGCCGCGGCTGCCTGAAAGCCCGGAGGATGCACCGTCGGCACCAGACCGGGAGAGACGAACACAGTTGCTCCTCCCCGGCTGAGCCCCTTTGAAAGCTCGCCCTCGATTACCCACGCCACATCGTGGGCAAGGACCGGCCTGAGGTAGACTCCCAGACCGGAAAGCGACGGCATCTTCTCAATCATCGCTCCGACCGCTTGTTGGGCCACATTCTCGATTAGCTCGAGGTTGGTGGGATACGCTGACTTCTTTGGCGCTGCAACCGCTCCGAGACAGGCGTTCACCAGGAACAGCACGAAGACAACGGCCACAGCGCTTGCACTAACTCGTACTTGAAACAACGGCGATCTTCTCACTGACATCTCCTTGTTCTTGGTCAACGCTGAACACCTCCAGGCCAAGCGCCTTTCCAAACAGGTCGTAATCACCGGAACCTTCCATCTCGACCCTGTAGAACTCCCCTGCGCGCAGGTCGCTTCCCCTGATCCGTACGATACCATCTATCTCGGGTGCCTGCCACTGAGTCCTGCCGGCTCCCTTTCTTCCGTCTCCCTGCGCCTTGTCAACAAGCACGACGGCGCTGGCGCCGACTCTGGCCCGGTTTCCCGAGGCGCAGATCTCTCTTTGAAGGGACATGATTTCTCGGAGTCGCCCGGCCTTGATTTCCTCCGGCACCTGATGAGGCAGCCGCGCGGCCCGAGTGCCCTCTTCCCTGGAATATGCGAAGGCACCCAGATGCTCGAACCTGAACTCCTTGAGAAAGGCCGTCAACTCAGAGAAATCGGCCCGGCTCTCGCCGGGAAAGCCGACCATCACGGTCGTCCGCAAAGAGACGTCAGGCACGTACCGGCGCAGATTTGTCAGGAGTCTGACCACCTTCTTTTGTGACAGCCTTCTTCCCATGAATCGAAGCATCTTGTCTGAGACATGTTGAATCGGAACGTCTGCGTACTTGCAGAGTCCGGCGTTCTCGGCCAAGGTCTGCATCAGTTCCTCGCTCCAGTGGGCGGGGTGAGTGTAAAGAAGTCTCAGCCATCTGAGTCCGTCGACCCGCGAGAGCCGCCTAAGAAGCTCGGGAAGCGACGCCCTTCCGTACAGATCCAGACCGTAAGCCGTAGTGTCCTGCGCCACGATCGACAGCTCGCGGACTCCGCTCTTCGCAAGTCCGGCCGCCTCTCGCACCAGGCTTCCCGTCGCGCGACTGACGAGAGCCCCTCTGATCCGCGGGATGAGGCAGTAAGAGCACCTGTTGTTGCATCCCTCCGAGATCTTGAGAAACGCGGTGTGCCCGCCGGTGGAAACGGCCCTGGGATACGCGGCCCTTACAAGGCGGTCCGTGTTCCCGAGGTAGACGCGCCCGGACCTCTCCCGCTTGCCTCCCACTCCCAGAGTGCAAGAGCAGGCCTCGGCAATTCTCGCGCGATCCCTCGGACCCACGATCGCGTCCACGTCGGGGAACTCGCGAAAAACCCTCTCGCCCCACAGCGCCGGAAGGCATCCCGCGACGACCACTCCTCTCAGCTTCCCTTTCCTCTTCAAATCGGACGCCCTGCGTATCCACTCATCGGCTTCCTCTCTTGCAGAACCAATGAAGGCGCAAGTGTTGATGACGGCCACCTGCGCCTCTTCAAGAAGGCTCCGGGTGATGAAACCTGACTGCGCCAGCCCTGCAAGCATCGTCTCAGAGTCCACCAGATTCTTGGGGCAACCGAGTGAGACGAGCATCACACTCCGCCTGCGACAAGAATCAGTGCGAGCTCTGGGACTTCTTTTCAAAGAGCCCTCCCTCTTCAAAGAGTGAGTCGTTCGCCAGAACTTCCCGCGGTTTGCTCCCGTCTGCGGGACCGACGATCCCCATCTCTTCCAAGCGATCCATCAGCCTCGCTGCGCGGGAGTAACCTATCTTGAGTCTTCTCTGCAGCAGCGACACGGATCCGTGACTGTGAGTGATCACTATTCTGGCAGCTTCCTCAAGAAGTTGATCGTCGGAATCGGACTCTCCCTCAAGACCGCTCCCTGCTTCCTTCAGGTCCACCAACTGCTTGCGCATCCAGCCGAATTCTCTCAGATACGCGACAACACGTTCGACGTCCTTTTCGGAGACGTACGCCCCGTGAAGCCGCAGCGGCTCGGGCCGGCCGGAGGGAAAGAAGAGCATGTCACCGTTGCCGAGAAGGGTCTCGGCGCCGTTCATGTCGAGTATCGTCCTCGAATCGACCTTCGAAGCCACCTGAAACGCAAGTCGCGTCGGAAAGTTCGCCTTGATGACTCCCGTAATCACGTCCACACTCGGGCGCTGCGTCGCCAGGATGAGATGTATTCCGACGGCGCGGGCCATCTGTGCCAGCCTCGAGATGGGTTCTTCGATTTCGGTAGGCAGCATGCACATCAGATCCGCGAGCTCGTCGATTATCACGACCAGGTAAGGGAGTCCCTCGGCCCCCTCCTCTCGCGCACGCTCGTTGAAGCCGTCGATGTTGCGCACGCCCTTTCCCGCGAGGACGAGATACCTCTGCTCCATCTCCTTCACCACCCATCTGAGACTCCTGCTGGCCTCCCGCGCATCGCTCACAACGGGCGCCACGAGGTGCGGCGTGCCGTTGTAAGCCGTCAGCTCAAGTTTCTTCGGGTCGATCATCAGGATACTGAGCTCCTTCGGAGAGAGCCTGTAGAGAAGGCTCAGAACAATGCTGTTTATGCACACGCTCTTGCCGGAACCCGTTGCACCGGCAATGAGAAGGTGGGGCATCCTCGCGAGCTCTGTGTAGAAGCAGTTTCCGGATGTGTCCTTTCCCAGCGCGAGCACCAAACGGCTTTCGTGAGCATGAAACGCCGGGGCGGAAAGGAGCTCCTTGATGTAAACGACGGAAGGTTTTGTGTTGGGCACCTCTATTCCCACGGCCGCCTTGCCCGGCACGGGTGTCAGAAGCCTGATCCGAGGCACTCTGAGGCCGAGGGCCAAGTCATCGGCGCGGCTCACGATCTGGTTCACAGTCACGCCCGTCCCCGGCTCGAAATCGAACCTTGTGATGACGGGGCCAGGATGCACTTCCACGACTCTGCCTTCCACTCCGAAATTGGTGAGTCTCTCTTCGATTCTCTTGGAGGATTCCAGTATCTCGTCCCTCGACATGTAAGTCTCCGGTCCGGAGGGCTCGTCCAAGAGAGAAAGAGGAGGAAGTGAGAACCCCGGCCCGGTGAGCGGAAGCGGCTCCTGGGTGGGGATCTTCGATGCCTCACTCGCGGCACCAGCCCGAGCGTCCTTTCGGAGTTGCCCCGGGACTAGGCCGGCGTTCGCATGCTGAGGCTCGGGAAGAGTCGCTGCACTCTCGCGAGGCAGGGCCCGTGAATCCCCACCTGAAACCAAGGGCGAGCTCGCCCCCAGGCCGGGAGCCTGCTCTCGAGCGGGCTCACGAACCGGAGCTCCGGCTCTGGGGATCCCTCGCTCCGCCGGCTGGATCCTGGGCACCATCGTGACCCTCGGAGTCCGCTTCTCCAAGAACTTCTTGAACCAGCCTCCTGCGAGCCTCCCCAGGGCCTCTGGTATGAAGGCCAGCCTGCCGAGCAGGCTCAGCCTGCGCATGCCCGGAATGAGCCTCCCCTCTAAGGCCGCCAGGATGAGGATCGCGAAGAGTCCCAAGGAGACAAGGGTGGCGCCGAAGCTGCCCAACAGGACTTTGGTTCTGTCGGCGAGGCTGACGCCGAAGCTGCCGGAGAGAGTCTGGGCGCCCTCACGGGACAGTCCGGGAACGAGCGCAAGGGTCTGAGCCATCGAACACAGCAGGCAGGCAAGCAGGAGCGTTTCCAGGGCAAGTCTGCGGACCGGTTTTCGCGCGAAC
>JAZDPI010000342.1:0-4300 GCA_043797775.1 Candidatus Eiseniibacteriota bacterium | reverse complement strand
CGCCTGCTCGTAGTTGAGCAGCGTCGTCTCAAAAACGGCCTCAAGAGCGTCGCCGGCGCCGGGCTGAACGCTTCGCCTCTCAGGCGCGCCGTCCGCCTCACCAGCGCCCGGCCTCAGCGCGACTTTCACCTTCAGCCTGGGAAAAAAAACGACCGTTCCCGAAGCAGGCCTGTACCGTACGGGGCAAACGTCGATGCCGAGCACCCGCTGACCCCTGAGCCACGATTCGCCGGTTCCGAGAAGCGGACTTGAGGGAGTGAAGCTCTCACTCTCGTAATAAGTCCGCGAGGGTACGGCCGAGAACTGTACACCGTTCGTCCCGTCGTCGTACGCAACGGGGGACGGCGCGAGCCTCTTGGCCTCTAGACTCCTCTCCTCCACTACGAACACGCTCACTTCATAGCCGGCGCCGGGAGGAATTCCGACCAGGAAGGTCCGGTGCGGGAGCTCTGCCTCCCCGGCTCTTCCGTGCGGGAAGTACCCCGGGATGCTGAGGACTTCAAAGTTCCCTGCCGCCGTCTTCACCGGCACGAACTGCGGAGGCTCCGACACCACCTCGAACTCTATCGAATCGCTCCCGGAACGGATCAGTCTCGCCGGACCCTGCGCCGGGACGGAAGCCTGATCGATCCCGCCGGTCGCCTGCACGACGAGAATCAGAAAGCCCAGGACTGCAAGGACTCCTGCGCAAACACCGGCGCTCGAGACTCGACTGGAAATCTGGCGTCTCCGGCCAGAGCGAAGCACGAACTTACGTATGGCATTCATCGATTCTTGACTCCGTTGCGCTACGAGCTTGTCTCGAAGACCCCGAGGAGGAGAACGTCACAGTTTCTCCGCCTCATCAATGAGCATGATCGGTATGCCGTCCCTTATGTCGTATCTCAGACGGCACGCCCGACACACAAGCTTCTCCTTCTCTCTGTCGTACTCGAGATCCCCTTTGCACTTGGGACAGGCCAGCACCCGAAGGAGCTCTTCACTCAACATGGATTACCTCCGATGGCGAACGACTCACGAACAAGACCTCCGGTTTCCTTGTGCGAACCCCTCGGGCCCGGGCGGCCTGAGGCGTCGTTATCAGACACGATCGGTCAATGCCTGCTCTGGTCCCTGCGAAACACCCCCATCGCCCTGTACTTTGACGCCCTCCGCCTCAGGAGCTCGTCCACGGGAAGCTCCGAGAGCGAACCGAGCCAACGAAGCACCGCCTCCTTCAGAGCCGAGGCCGCAAGTTCGGGATCCCTGTGCGCACCGCCTAGGGGCTCCGGAACAAGCTCGTCCACCACTCCCAGCTCGAGGAGGTCCTTCCCGGTGAGCCTGAGAGCCTCCGCGGCCTGTGGAGCCTTTGCCCTGTCATTCCACAGTATCGCGGCACAACCCTCGGGCGTGATCACGGAGTATATGGCGTTTTCCATCATCAGTATCACGTCCCCAACTGCGATAGCCAGGGCACCACCGCTACCCCCCTCGCCGATCACCGCCGCCACGAACGGGACGGGCAGCAGCGGCATCTCGCGAAGGTTCCGGGCGATCGCCTCCGACTGTCCCCTTTCCTCGGCTCCAACCCCCGGAAATGCCCCCAGCGTGTCGACGAGGCTCAGGATCGGACACTTGAACTTGCCGGCCACCCGCATCAACCTCAGGGCCTTGCGATAACCCTCGGGGTGAGGCATGCCGAAATTGCGATACAGATTCTCCTTCGTGTTCCTGCCCTTCTGCTGGCCGATTATCACGACGGGCCTCCCGTCAATCTCCGCCAGCCCCCCCACCACCGCCTTGTCGTCCGCGAAGTTTCTGTCGCCGTGAAGCTCGACGAAGGAATCGCAGATCGCCTCCACGTAGTCGAGCGCGTACGGCCTGCGCGGGTGCCTGGCGAGCTGCACTTTCTGCCAGCTGGAAAGTCCCGAGTAGATCTCGCCCTTGAGTTTGGCCAGGCGCTTCTCAAGCCTTCTCAGCTCGTCGGCGAACTCGATGTTCTCTTCCGAACCGAAGTCCTTGAGATCCTGGATGCGTCGCTCGAGCTCGATTATGGGTTTTTCGAAATCCAGCCAGGTTCCGTCAGTCCCCATGCCTTGTCTGCCTTCCGCAGCGGCCCGCGCCCCGAGGCTCAGCCCACGGCACCACCGGTCATCTGGGGCCACACGACTCTGACCCCGTCGGAGCCCAGAAGGTCTCTCAGCGAGCCCAAGAGCAAGTCCCCCGCCTCGACTTTCCCGAAGCGCGCCCTCACCCTCACCATCCTGCCGCAGGACGCGTCGGGCACAAGCAGAAAAACCTCGCTCTCGCCGGGAAACGATTCCAGGATTCCCTTCACCTTGCGTGCAAGATCCGTGCACGGCGTCGCCAACCTGATTTCCAGGCGAGGAACGTCGCCGCCGTTCGGATCGCTCAGTCTAGCTTCGTGATATGACGAGACCAGGCTTTCTTTGAACTCCTCGATGTCCTGGGCGATCAGCTTCGTCTCCTCGTCCTTGTTGCTGGTTCTGGCCTTCACAAGGAGTATGGAGTCGATACACAGATCCCGCCTGACTTTCTCGAACAGATCTGCAAAAACGACACACTCTATCGAACCGGAGAAGTCCTCAAGCGTGGCGAACGCCATTTGCTTCTTGTTTCTTCCGACGATCGTCTTGCACGCCGAGATCACGCCGACCACGGTCACCTTGGAGCCTTCGGGGAGCTCGCGAACCTTGGCGATCTCCGTGGATCCCGTCTGCCCTATTCTATCGCGGAATGGCGCGAGGGGGTGGTCTGAAAGGTAGAAGCCCAGCATCTCCTTCTCTCGTGCCAGCTGAATGCTGCGGGGCCAGGGGCTCACGAGCGGGAGCCCGTCTCCGGCGTCCCCGGCGCCGCGCGCGTCAAAGATCGAAACCTGCCCGCTGTCTTTGTCTTTCTGCTTCTTCTGTCCCGAACCGTACGCAGAGGCGAGCGCACTTAAGAGCTGGGCTCTGTGACCGGGCAGTCCGTCGCACGCGCCGGCACACACGAGACTTTCCAGAACGCGTTTGTTCACCAGCCTCAGGTCAACTCGCCGGCAGAGATCCTGGAGGTTCCTGAAGACTCCTCCACCCTCTCTGGCTCCAACGACTGAGCTTATGGCACCGGAGCCCACGTTTCTCACTGCCCCCAGTCCGTATCTGATCCCCGACTGCACGACCTTGAACTCCGCCTCGCTCTCGTGCACGTCCGGAGGAAGCACCTTTATACCCGTCCTTCGGCATTCCTCCACGAGCACCGCCACTCTGGAGGTATCGTCCATTTCGCTGGTGAGCGAAGCGGCCATGAACTCCCGCGGGAAGTGCGCCTTCAGATAGGCCGTGCGGCACGATATCATGGCGTAGGCCGCGCTGTGCGACTTGTTGAAACCGTAGCCGGCGAAGTTGGCCATGAGATCGAAGATTCTCTCAGTCGTCTTGCGGCCTATACCGTTCTTCCTGGCTCCCTCGACGAAGGCCTTTCTCTGAGCGTCCATTTCCTCGGCCATCTTCTTTCCCATCGCTCTTCTCAATATGTCTGCCTGTCCCAGGGAGAACCCCGCCAGCTTGTGCGCTATTTCCAGCACCTGCTCCTGGTACAGAATGACTCCGTGAGTGTCCTCGAGGATGGGCTCGAGCCAAGGATGCTGGTAGACGATTCGCTTCTGGCCGTGCTTGCACAGGATGTAGTCCTTGACCATTTCTCCCTGGAGAGGACCAGGCCTGTGGAGCGCATTGACGGCGATTATGTCCTCAAAACACGTCGGCTTCATCCTCTTGAGCAGATCCCTCATGCCGGCACTTTCCAGCTGGAACACCCCGACCGTCTGCGCGTTCCTGAGAAGCTCGAAAGTCGCCTCGTCGTCCAAAGGAAGCTCTTCCAGCGTGATTTTCTCGCTTCGCCCGCGATTCACCATCTCCAGAGTCTTCTCCAGGACGGCCAGCGTCCTCAAGCCCAGGAAGTCCATCTTCAGAAGACCAATCTTCTCGACGGACTTCATGTCGTATTGAGTCCGGATTTCGTCCTTACCCGACCTGAACAGCGGTACGTAGTCCGTCAGGTTCCCCGGTGCGATCAGTACCCCGGCCGCGTGAGTAGAAGCGTGGCGCGCGAGCCCCTCAAGAGTGAGCGCGCACTTGATGAGCTTCCTGTAGACCCCTTCCGACTCCGACGCTTGCTTGAGCTCGGGAATGCTCGCCAGCGCCTCCTGCAGGGACATCCCCGCCTTCGGTATCAACTTGGCCAGCCTGTCCACCTCTCCGTACGGGATCCCGAGCGCCCTGCCGACGTCCCTCACGACCGCCCTGGCCGCCATGGTCCC
>JAZDPI010000194.1:0-5666 GCA_043797775.1 Candidatus Eiseniibacteriota bacterium | reverse complement strand
CCACAGCGCCTACGTCGACCAATGGGATTGGGAAAAGGTCATGACGGCCGACCAGCGCAACCTGGCCTACCTGAAGGATACCGTGAGGAAAATCTGGAAGGTCCTGCGCGGCGCAGAAAAGCACGTCCAGGAGATGTTCCCGACGCTCAAGAAGACCGGCTATCCCGACATGCCCGACGAGCTCACGTTTCTCCACGCCGAGGACATACTGGACATGTTCCCGGATCTGCCGCGCAAGGCCCGCGAGACGGCGATACTTCAGAAGTATCCCGCCGTCTTCATAATCGGCATCGGTTGGACCTTGAAGGACGGCTATCCGCACGAAATGCGGGCCGCGGACTACGACGACTGGGTTACGGAGACCGTCTCGGACGACGGCAGCCCCATGCACGGGCTCAACGGCGACATCCTTGTTTGGAATCACATCACGAAGCGGCGGCACGAGCTGACCTCCATGGGCATCCGGGTCACCAAAGAGACGCTCGTCCAACAGCTCGAGCGCACCGGGCAGATGGACTTCCTCAAGCTGCCGTATCACCAGGCCATCATGAACGATCGCATTCCGCTCAGCATAGGAGGCGGGATCGGGCAGTCGCGCACGTACATGTACATTCTCAAGAAGGCTCACCTGGGCGAGGTGAGCGTGACCGTGTGGCCCAAGATTCTCAAGGAAATCGGTGCCAAGAAGAACATATTTGTTCTTGAATAGAAAGACGTGATTGCACGGCGCCGGCGGCGCCGGCTTCTTTGTGGAGTGCGTCCCGCCGGCAGACAAGCCTGGGACCACTCGGTCGCGTCTGCTGACGTATGGTGGTCCCTTCGCGTTGGGGCGATGGTTATGAGCCGGATTGATTCGGTCACGACGAGAGAGGGGTGGAAGGTGGCTCTTCTTCGAAGGGAGGGATTCCGTGCGACCAATCTGCGTGTTTGCTCTCGTGTGTCTCTGTCTGTGTCTTCTTTATCCGACGGTAGCGACAGGTGAGGAGGCGCGAAAGCAGATGACCCCTCCGAAGGCAGACGTCGCCCCGCTGAGGCTTGAAAAACATGGGCACGCACGCGTCGATGACTTCTACTGGCTGAAGGAGCGCGAGGATCCGAGGGTCCGGGCTTACCTCGAGGCCGAGAACGAATACACTGATTCGGTGACGGCTCACACGCTGCCTTTGCAGGAGGCCCTGTTCGAGGAGATAAAGGGTCGAATAAAGCAGACCGACATGTCTGTCCCGTACAAGCTGGACGACTATTACTACTACACACGCTTTGAAGAAGGAAAGCAGTATCAGATATATTGCAGAAAGAAGGGATCGCTTGAAGGGGCGGAAGAAGTGATGCTGGACGTTAATCGGCTGGGGGAAGGCCACAAGTTCATTAGTGTCCTCCCGCCGGCCGTGAGCCACGCACAGAATCTTATCGCGTTCGCCGAAGACACGGTCGGACGCCGGTTCTACACGGTCAGATTCAAGGACCTGAGTACCGGCGAGATACTTCCGGACGCCATCCCGAACGTCGCGCCCGCCCTGGCCTGGGCGAACGACAACAAGACTCTGTTCTACGCGAAGCAAGACCCGCAGACTCTGAGAGTCTACCAGATCTACCGCCACGTTCTGGGGAGCGAGGCGTCGCAGGACCGGCTCGTCTACGAAGAGAAGGACGAAACCTTCTCCTGCGAGGTGTTCAAGACCAAGTCCAAGAAGTACATTCTGATCGCGTGCTACCAGACACTCAGCACCGAGTATCGCTTCCTGGACGCAGAAGATCCAACCGGTGAGTTCTTCGTGTTCCTGCCCAGGGAGCGGGATCACGAATATCATGTAGACCACTACGCCGGGCACTTCTTCGTTCGCACCAACTACGAGGCGAAGAATTTCCGGCTGATGAAGACGCCCGTCACGGCAACGGCGAAGGAGAACTGGGAGGAAGTGATACCGCACCGCGACGACGTCCTGCTGGAAGGTTTCGAGATATTCAAGGACTACCTCGTCCTTCCGGAGCGAAAGCAAGGACTCATCTGTATGCGGGTCATTCCGTGGTCGAAGAAAGGAGAACACTATCTCGATTTCGGCGAGCCGACCTACTTCGCCTATTTCGGCCAGAATTTCGACTTCGACACTCAGGTTCTGCGATTCGCATACATGTCTCTCAGAACTCCCAACTCGATCTTCGACTACAACATGAAGACCCGCGAGAGGACGCTTCTCAAGCAGGAGGAAGTGCTGGGTGGCTTTAGCTCAGAAGACTATGTGACCGAGCGTCTCTACGCCACGGCCGGCGACGGCGTCAAGGTTCCCATTTCGATCGTGTACAGAAAGGGATTGGTGAAAGACGGAAGCCGTCCGCTCTTACTTTACGGCTACGGCTCGTACGGCTACAGCATGGACACGTATTTCGATGCACAAAGGGTGAGCCTTCTAGATCGCGGCTTCGTTTACGCGGTGGCTCACGTTCGCGGAGGACAGGAGTGCGGGCGCTGGTGGTACGAGGATGGGAAGCTCTTCAAAAAGAAGAACACCTTCACTGACTTCATCGCCTGTGCAGAGCATCTTGTGAAGGCGAAATACACGAATCCCGGCAAGCTCTTCATGGAGGGCGCCAGCGCCGGCGGCCTGCTCATAGGCGCCGTCGTAAACATGAGGCCGGATCTTTTCAAGGGTGCGATAGCAGATGTGCCGTTCGTGGACGTTCTCACGACGATGCTCGACGAGAGTATCCCTCTCACCACCTCGGAATACGACGAGTGGGGAAATCCCAACACGAAGGAATACTACGACTACATGCTCAGTTACTCACCGTACGACAACGTCGAGGCAAGAGCGTATCCGAACCTGCTCGTGTTGACCAGCCTGCATGACTCCCAGGTCCAGTACTGGGAGCCGGCCAAGTGGGTTGCGAAACTGCGCACCCTGAAAACCGACGGAAACGAGCTGTTTCTCAGGACTAAGATGCAGGCCGGACACGGCGGCGTGTCCGGACGCTACGACAGGTACAGGGAGACCGCCTTCGTGTACGCGTTCATGCTGGACATTCTGGGGATTACGAAATGACGACACGGGCTGCATCAGGGCGGCGCTCGAGTATCCAAGGAGTCTCTTGAATCGTTGGATGACCGCGGGCCAGGCGACGGCGGTGCCTCCAGCCTTGTCTACTGCTTCTCCATGAAAAGGCGGCTCTTTCGAATCCCCCAGCCGTGCAGGCTGTACTCCAGCAGTGTCTGAAGAGTCTGGAGTCCGTACTTCGTGCTCCTTACAAAGTTGATACTGCTGGCCTCCTTCATGTATCGTACCGGCACTGGAATATCACCGAGCTGGAATCCAAAATGTGCCGCCTGCACGAGGAATTGACTGTCGAACACGAAGTCGTCGCTGTTGCCCTCCCAGGGTATCGTCTCGAGGACCACTCTCCGATAACCACGCAGGCCCGAGTGGAACTCACCGAGGTTCTGCCCGAGCCAGACGTTCTCAACAATCGTGAGCAGTCTGTTCGCCACGTATTTGTACGCCGGCATTCCACCGCTCAGCGCTTCGCTTCGAGTTCTTATTCTGTTGCCGAGGATGACGTCGCAGTGTCCCCTGTCGAGAAGTTCCGTCATTATCGAAAGAAGGCTGGAATCGTACTGGTAGTCGGGGTGGATCATTACGACGATGTCCGCTCCACGCCTGAGCGCCTCCCGGTAGCAGGTTTTCTGGTTTGCGCCGTAGCCCTGATTCTTCTCGTGCTGGATCACGGTAAGTCCCAGCGAATGCGCGAGCTCCACGGTTTTGTCGGTACTGCAATCGTCGACCAGGATGATTTCGTCCGCCGTACCGGGCGGGATGTCCGCGAGGGTCTTCTCCAGTGTGGTCCCGGCGTTGTAGGCCGGCATAACCACTATGGTTTTGAGGGAAGGCATAGAATCAGAGAGGCCCTTTCCGCTAACGGACGATGTCCCGGCTTGAGAGAAGCCGGGGCAGCCGAAATCGGCCGCCGCTCCGCCGCACACCGCCGGTGGAGCAAGGCACGGCTGCCGTGTCCAGTCAAGCTAGCAGTTATGCCCGGCACGTTCAAGCGAAAGAATGGGTTGGTGCGGGAGAGGGGAAGCACGTCGGGCTCAACATCCCGCGGTGGAAGCGGTGGAGGCGGCGCACTTCGTTTTCACACGCAAAGTCGTGTTCGTACGCTGACGCACGAAGCGCTGCTAGTCTTTGAGGAACACGAGCATTTGCCGGCAACCCCAGGCCAGCGCGAGCATCGCAACTGCGCTCACCAGGAGCGCACGGGCGACAGGTTCGGAGTCTGCTCCGAGCACCTGAGAGACGCTTGTGGAAAGCTCCGCGACCGGCGAGAAAAACCTCGAAAGGGCTTCGCCAAGCGCTCCCATGGGCCTTGAGAGTGCACCCCCGACCGGCCCAACGAATCTCACCAGTTTGGATGAGACGTCCAGCACCGCGAGAAAACCGACCACACAGAGCACCGTCACGGCCAACGCCGGCACGAGAAGTCGAGTGCGATTAAGGCGCTCCGCCCGCGCGGCCTCGAGTGCCTTCCGGGAAACGCGGGCCGTGAAGTCCGCCGGCAGTCCCGAGGGCACTTCTTCCGCCAACGCTTCCAGAATCTTCTTCTGAAGAACAAGCTCGGCCCGGCACCTGCTGCAGACAGAGAGGTGTTCCTCCAGCTCGAGACTTCTGGTTTCGGGAAGAGAACCTTCGAGTTTGTGCGCAATGAGCTCCACTGCTTCCAGGCATTTCATGATCGTCGTTCACCTCCCGTGTCCGCTTCGCGACGGGCTCCCGTGCCCGACCCTGCACGAGAGGGTCCTCCGAGACCCAGGTCGTTCGCCAACGACAGCCGGGTTTCGGCGAGCACGAGCTCCCTCAGTCGCAAACGGGCGCGATGAATGTGAGTCTTGACCGTGCCGAGCGGGATTTCCATTATCCCGGCGATCTCCTCGTAACTCATCTGATTCATGTAGAAAAGTGTCAGCACAGTGCGATGGCTTTCCGGTAGTCTGTCCATCAGAGCGCGAACGGTCTGCGACAAGTCCTCGCGCTCCACGCCCTCTTCTATTTTATCCCTGGCGGCCAGGACGGGAATGCTGGCGCTTTCATCGGACGTCGCGTCGAGGGACACGGATTTGGGGCAGGAGTTCCGCTTCCTGAGGGTGGAAATGCAGAGATTCCGCGTGATCTTGTAGATCCACGTGCCGAACTTGCTGTCACTTCTGAAGTTAGGAAGTGTCTGGTACACCCTGACGAACACGTCCTGTGCGACATCTTCCACTTCCTCGCTTCCGAGCATTCGCCGGGCCATCCAGTAGACTCTGTGCTTGTAGCGGTCAACCATCATTCTGGGTGCCACGGCAATCGGCATAGTCGCGATGTTTCTCAAGTCAAAGCAGGCCGAAAGCCTCCACAGGGAACGCATGTTCCTGGCTGAGAAGGGGATGGAGATTCCCACGGAGCTCTATGCTGCGATGCGCAAGGCGGAGAAAAAGCCCGGCGAGCCCTTTCGAGGCACGCGTGCGGCGCTTCTTGTCCTGGGCGCCATGCTAATCTGTATAGGGGTGGTGTTAACGAGTCTGTAGGAAAACACCATCAAGAGGGTGGAAAAGCCCCCACAGGACCACTCATTGGACACCCACAACCTCTAAATGTCATACGTCATACCAACCTCACTCATCCAGCCCCATAACA
>JAZDPI010000163.1:0-5824 GCA_043797775.1 Candidatus Eiseniibacteriota bacterium | reverse complement strand
CAGAAGATGAAGCTCGGCGAGCCGGGGCCGGACGGCAGAAGGCAGCCCGTCCCCATCGAGGGCTCCGAGTATACCGTGGATGTGGACTACGTCATAAGCGCCATCGGCCAGCAGCCGGACGTGTCGTTTGCCCAGAACATGAAGGAGCTAACGTTCACTCGGAAGGGCACCCTTGCCGTGGACAAGGAAACGCTCGTGAGCTCCGTCGAGGGTGTCTTTGGAGCAGGTGACGTCGTGACGGGGCCGTGGACTGTGGTGGATGCCATGGCGTCCGGCCACCGGGCTGCGTCCGCCATCCACAGCTACCTGAGCGGAGAGAAGATGGCGCTGCCGGCGGGAATGCAGGGCCTGGGCGTGGAGTACGAGATAAAGCCGTCGAGACCTCCCGCATCTCCAAGAAGACCGACACAGAAGAAGGAGGCCAAGAGCTTCACCGGTAATTTCGACGAAGTGGATGAGGGCTACGCGGAGCGCCTGGCGGTGGAAGAAGGCCTGCGGTGCCTGCGGTGCGGGCCGTGCTTCGAGTGCAAGGTCTGCATACAGGAGTGTGAGAAGGAAGTGCTGGTCTTCTGCGGCTCCGACGGCGATGCTGCTCCCATCGTTGTGAGAGTGCCCGAAGACATGAGGAGAAGTCTCCACGGCACGCGTGCCGCCCTCTCTGCCTCCGAAGAGCCCGGAGCGCCGGTTATTGAAGGGATTCTTGAGGACATCGTGTGCACCGTGAACGAAGAACTCTGCCGTGGGTGCGGTACCTGCGAGGAAGTCTGCCTCTACGCCGCCCCTCGCGTGAGCTACAGGAAAGACCGGGACGCTCTGATAGCCGAGGTAAACGAAAAGGAATGCAAGGGGTGCGGAACGTGTGCCGCTTTGTGCCCGTCGGGCGCCATGCAGCAGAAGCACTTCGCGGAGAAGGACCTGTTCCGAGAGCTGGAGGAACATCTGGTCGCCAAGTAAGTCTCTCTTCAGGAGCTGCTCGTCCGCGGCAAACCCGGCAATAGCGGCGGTCAACGAACACAATAGAGAAGCGAATCTTGATGGAAGTTCTGAGTTCGAGCCTTCGCAAATCCTCCCGCATCGAAGCGCATCCGATAATTCGAGTTCCCGAACGCCGAGAGATTTCATTCACTTTCAACGGAGCTCCGCTCCGGGCGCTGGAGGGCGAGGTCATTTCCTCCGCCCTCTTTGCACACGGGGTGCACGAATTCGGCCACCATCCGCGAGACGGGAGCCCGCAGGGCATTTTCTGCGTGAACGGGCAGTGTTCGCAGTGTCTCGTCATTGCGAACGGTATGCCCGTAAAGGCGTGCATGACGGCCGTGCGGGAGAACATGGACGTGCGAAGCTGCGAGGGACTGCCGAGCCTGCCCGAGCTCGACGAGCCTCTGGCCTTCGACGAAATCCCCGAGGTAGCTACTGACGTTCTCGTCATCGGTGGCGGGCCCGCCGGGATCTCCGCCGCCATAGAGCTTGGAAGACTCGGGGCAAGGACGCTCCTGATCGACGACAAAGCCTCTCCCGGCGGCAAGTTGACCCTTCAGACCCATTTCTTCTTCGGTTCCAGAAGCGACTGCTTCGCCGGAACCCGCGGAATCCAGATAGCCGAGCTCCTGTCTCGCGAGCTCGCCGCGCTCCCGAGCGTCGAAGTCTGGACGGACGCGATGGCCGTCGGCGTCTTTCTGGACAAGAAGGTCGGTGTCGTTCGCAAAGGGCGATACGTGCTCGTTTCTCCCCGGGTTCTCCTCGTGGCATGCGGGGCGCGCGAGAAGACTCTGGCCTTCCAGGGCTGTGATTTGCCTGGAGTGTACGGCGCCGGCGCGTTTCAGACTCTGGTAAACAGAGATCTCGTGAGGCCTGCCCGGAGGCTATTCGTCGGCGGCGGCGGAAACGTGGGGCTCATCGGAAGCTACCACGCGCTCCAGGCGGGGATCCACGTTGCGGGTCTTTGTGAGGCCCTGCCGAAGTGCACGGGCTACAAGGTCCACGAGGACAAAATCAGAAGACTGGGGGTGCCGATCTTCACGTCGCACACTGTCGTGCGAGCGCTCGGCAACGGGCACGTCGAAGGCGTCACGATAGCCAGTTGCGACGAGAGATTCAGGGCCGTGAGCGGCACGGAGAGGACGTTTGAGGTCGACACGGTGCTCATCGCAGTCGGACTCTCTGCCGTGAACGAGCTTTTCCTTCAGGCGAAAGAGTGCGGCATGGAGGCGTACGCCGCAGGGGACTCTGAAGAGATCGCAGAGGCAAGCGCCGCCATCTTCAGCGGGAGGGTGACGGGGAGGAAGATAGCACGCTCGCTGGGAGTGGCCTGCGATCTACCTCCTGAATGGGCCGATCTCGCCGGTCTTCTGAGGAGCAAGCCCGGACGCACGCTCGATCTTAAGCCCGCACGGCCCAGGCTCGCCAAGTTTCCGATCGTGAGATGCACACAGGAGATTCCGTGCGACCCCTGCACTAAGGTGTGCCCGAAGAAATCCATATCCATTCCGTCCGATTCCATCATGGGTCTTCCTGAGTTCAGCGGAGAGTGTCTCGCGTGCGCAAGGTGCGTGGTGGGGTGTCCCGGCCTTGCGATCGTTCTGGTGGAGTTGGACTACGACCCGGAAGGCAAGCTTGCCCTTGTGACCGTTCCGTTCGAGTTCTCCGAGCAGAAGGCGCCCAAGGGAGCTCGAATTGTAACTACGGACGGCGACGGTGAGGCCGTGGGCACGGGGACTGTCGTGGCAGTTAAGAACAATCCTCGTCAGCATAGCTGCAGGTTGTTGATGCTCGAGGTTCCTTATGCCGAGGCTCTCTCCGTGGCCGGAGTGAGGTTGGGGGGAGGGACGGAGCGCCTGTCTGAGGAGCGTGGTCGAGCGGAAAGGGAAGGGGTGTCCGATTCTCCGGGAAGCGCTGACGGCACTCACGCATCGGTGGGGGCTGAGGCGGTTGGGAGTGCGGGTTCCGAGCCGACGGGAGAGGAGATCGTGATCTGTCGCTGCGAGCGCGTGAGCAAGGATGAAATAGTGGCGCAGATCAGATCCGGTGTTAGAGACATGAATCAACTGAAGGCAGTTCTCAGGACGGGGATGGGGGCCTGCGGAGGGAAAACGTGTAGGGACCTCATACTCGGATTGTTCAGAGAAGAGGGCGTTGAGCTTCCCGGCGTGACCTTGCCCTCTCAGCGTCCTTTTGAAGCCGAGGTTTCGCTTGCCGCGTTGAGCGGCTGCAGAGCAGGTGAACGTGAAGACGTTTGACGCCATAGTGATCGGTGCAGGGAGCGTCGGGCTTCCAACTGCGTACCACCTGGCCCTCGAGGGGTTGCGGGTGTGCGTGGTCGAGAAGAACGCCTCTGCCGGGCAGAGCGAGAACAAGGCGGCCATCGGCGGAGCGAGGGCCACGCATTCACAACCTGCGAAGATACGTCTCTGCCAGGAAAGCCTGAGAGCGCTCTCGACCTGGAAGGAAGAGCACGGCTATGACATAGGCTGGAAGAAGGGCGGCTACTGTTTCCCCGTGTATCGAGAATCAGACGAGAAGACTCTCAAGGAGATATTGCCGGTCCAGAAGAAATTCGACCTCAAGATTGACTGGGTGGGGCCCGAGGAGATAAGGAAGATCATTCCCGGCATAAATCCATCCGGTCTTAGGGGAGGCACGTATTCGCCCGACGACGGCCAGGTGTCGCCGCTGCTTGTGGCCGATTCCTACCACTCGCTCGGTCGGGAGAAGGGAGTCGAGTTCCGTTTCGGCGAAGACGTTCTCGAGATCGTCTGTGAAGCAGGCAGGGTAACCGGGATACGCACGAGCAGGGCCGCATATTCGGCCCCCGTCGTTGTCAACGCAGCCGGCGCGCACGCCGCTGAGATAGGGAAGATGTGTGGGCTCGACATCCCCGTCGTGCCGGACAGCCACGAAGCCGGGATATCGGCCCCCGTCCAGCAATTCCTCGCTCCGCTCGTAGTTGACCTGAGGCCTGGACCGGGAGGGGAGAGCTCGAATTTCTACTTCGGGCAGAACGCCGAAGGTCAGTTCATATTCTGCTATACGCCGACCAAACCCTTCTACGGTACGGAAAGGCGCAGCACGTCGGAGTTCTCATCCGTCATCGGCAGGAGACTCCTAATGCTTGTCCCGAGGCTCAGGAGTCTCCTGATCCGCAGATGCTGGAGAGGTCTTTACCCGATGACGCCGGACGGGACCCCCGTGCTGGACAAAGTCATAGACCCCGAGGGCCTCTACCTGGCCGTGGGCACGTGCGGCCAGGGCTTCATGATGGGGCCCGGTATGGGGAGGAACATGGCCAAGCTCATCGTGACCGGCAGACCTCTCATGGAAGCGGAGATCTTCCAGAGCATGAGTTTCTACCGCGATTTCCACGCCGGCAAGGTGGAAGCCCTCAAGTAGCCCTTGCTCCGGAGGCCCGGCTCCGGCACCGTACCTGCCTGGTCGAGCTTTCCCTCCGTGCGACCGGCCTCAACGACGTAATCCACGGTTGCTGCGCCGTCGTCGCATTTCCCTACCCGCGTGGGAAGGTTGCTCCAGGGAAATCGCTGCCGCTTGACTTACGTCAAGGTAGAACGGCGCCCGCGCATCGATAATCAATGTGAAGCTCATCGTGATTGGTTGCGTTTCATTCTTAGAAGGAGGTTCAGGAATGCCGGCTCAAGCGAAACGGAAGGTCATTCAGATAGACGAGAAAAAATGCACCGGATGTGGTCTCTGCGTACTGGCCTGCGCGGAGAGTGCGATAGAGATCATCGACGGAAAGGCCAAACTGGTCAGCGACACGTATTGTGACGGGCTCGGGGCCTGTCTTGGAGAGTGTCCGGAGGGGGCCCTCGAGATAATCGAGAGAGACGCGGAGGAATTCGACGAAGAAGCCGTGAAGGCTCGCCAGGCGCACCAGGCCCGCGGGGCTAACGAGGCGCACCGCCCACACGAGGCTCGCGGCGCGCACGAGACGCCCGAGCGGCGCAACGTGCACCAGGTGCCCCAGTCGCCTGCGCCGGAGGGGGGTCATCACCGGCATCATGATTTCGGAGGCTGTCCCTCGGCCAGGGTCCTTCAGTTCAGCGAGCCCTTCGACGACGCCGAGCCTCCGGCAAAGGGTGGTCCCAGAAAGTCGATGCTCAGGCAGTGGCCGGTCCAGATCATGCTCGTGCCGACGACGGCGCCCTACCTCAAGGGGGCGGACGTTCTCATCGCGGCCGACTGCGTACCGTTCGCCTTCGCAGGATTCCACGAGGAATTGCTGAAGGGGAGGGCGGTCGTGGTGGGTTGTCCCAAGCTGGACGACCTCGATTTCTACACTCAGAAACTGACTGAGCTCTTCGGCTCCGCGGGAATCAAGAGCGCCACGGTCGCGGTGATGGAAGTGCCCTGTTGCTCCGGTCTCGTTCGCGCCGTAGAGCACGCCGCGGAAGCCGCCGGGAAGAACACTCCGGTTCGTGTGGTGACGATAGGGATAAAAGGCGACGTCCTTTCGCACCCGGTGTTGTGACGGGGAAGTCCGTCGCCGTCGGCGGGTCGTTGGGTAGGGAGGATGCCACGGCCCGTGGAGGCGTTTACGCCGTGCGCAATACGCTTGAACCGGTGCGACGATTGCGGAGGACACGGTCGGGCAGGTCGCCCTCGATCGGCGAAGACGCCGACCGGGGAGGGGTCGGATGCAGGGGGACACGGAAACACCCCGGTGTCCCGTCGTCAGCGAACCTTTATGATGATGAGCGTGAGGTCGTCGTTCTGCCGTGCGTCGCCTCTGAACGACGTGACGGCGTTTACTATTCGATCGGCGATCTCGGCGGCTCCCAGATGCGCGGAAGAGCGCAGCAGTGCCTCAAAC
>JAZDPI010000159.1:0-2275 GCA_043797775.1 Candidatus Eiseniibacteriota bacterium | reverse complement strand
GAACCTGTTCCAGGACCAGGCGAGTATCACTGCGCCGACCGGCCACGGTACTATCACTCCGAAGATCGAGAAGGTCCAGTGCGCGACCCGCGCACCGAGCGTTCCAAAGGCATTTGCGACGTTTCCCTCTCCCTCTCGGAGCAGCCCGGCGTCCTCCTGCTGATAGCTCACCAGACTGGCAAGCAACATCACGCCGAACACGAAGAGAACAGTTCCTGCTATGAAAGAAGGCGTCCGCGATTTTCTCTCAGCCACCGGGCCCGGCTCTCCTTTCCGCCTCGGCCCAGACTAGGTACCGAGCTCCCAGGACGACAGATAGTGCTTCTGCTCCTCAGTGAGGGCGTCGATTCGCACACCCATGGCGTCAAGCTTGAGTTTTGCCACCCGCTGATCGATGTCTGCAGGGACAGAGTAGACCTTCTTCTCCAGCTTGGTGCCGCTTCTGACAAGATACTCCACGCACAAGGACTGGTTGGCGAAACTCATATCCATGACGGCGGCGGGATGTCCCTCTGCCGCGGCGAGATTGATGAGACGGCCGTCACCCAGAACGAAGATCCTCTTTCCGTCGGTGAGAGTATACTCGTCGACCATTTCCCTCGCCTCACGCTTGCTCTTGCTGATCTTCTCGAGAGCCGGGAGGTTGAGTTCGACGTTGAAATGCCCGGCATTGGCTACGATCGCCCCGTCCTTCATGGCACGAAACTGCTCGGCACCTATGACGCTCACGTCACCGGTCAGCGTCACAAACACGTCGCCCACGGGTGCCGCCTCGGCAATGGGCATCACGCGATTGCCGTCCATCAGGGCCTCGAGAGCCCTCAGGGGATCCACCTCCGTCACGACCACGTTGGCACCGAACCCCTTCGCCCTCAAGGCGACGCCCCGGCCGCACCACCCGTAACCGCAAACGACAAACGTGAGACCGGCGAGGAGAAGGTTGGTGCACCTCAGAATTCCGTCTATGGTGCTCTGGCCGGTGCCGTACCGATTGTCAAAGAGATGCTTCGTGTTCGCGTCATTCACGGCGATTATCGGATACGCAAGCACCTTGTTGCTGGCAAGACTCCTCAGGCGGGTGACTCCGGTCGTGGTCTCCTCCGTCCCGCCCGTGACTCCCTGGACCAAATCCTTCCGCTGGGTGTGCAACGCCGAGACCAGATCTGCTCCGTCGTCCATCGTTATGAGCGGCTTGAGATCGAGGGCCGAATTGATGTGTTCGTAGTAGAGTTCCTTGTCCTCTCCCTTCACCGCGAAGACGGGGATTCCGAATTCACAGACCAAAGCCGCCGCCACCTCATCCTGCGTGCTGAGAGGATTCGATGCACACAGTCTCACTTCCGCACCCCCCTCAGCAAGCGTGCGCATCAGGTTCGCTGTCTCACTTGTTACATGGAGGCAGGCCGCTATCTTCACGTTTTTCAATGGCTTTTCGGATGCGAATCTCTCTCTTATCGCCCTGAGAACCGGCATGCTCCTGTCTGCCCACTCGATTCGTGCCTTCCCCGCGGCACTCAACCCGAGATCTCTTACGTCGCTTGTCACCGAACCTCCGTGGAGCACGTTGACCTCCTTGTCAAGACCTTCTCTCCCCGGTCTCTGTGAGAAGGGGTTTCCCCCAGCGCGGCGCTCACCACCCGTCAGAGTCCCCTCTTCAGAACGTCCGCCATGTCGCACAGCTCCCAGGTGAATCCCTCTTCTTCGCGCCCGAAGTGCCCGTATACCGCCGTACGCCGGTAAACCGGCCGCCTCAGCTTCAATTTCTGGATTATCCCCTCCGGAGTAAGGTCGAAATGCTTCCTCACAAGTGCGGAGATCTCTTCATCGGGAAGCCGGCCGGTTCCGAACGTGTCTATCGTCACCGAAACCGGTTCGGCGACTCCGATTGCGTAGGCGACCTGGATTTAGCACTTCTCCGCCAGACCTGCCGCCACGACGTTCTTGGCCACGTGCCTGCAAGCGTACGAGGCAGACCTGTCAACCTTCGAGGGGTCCTTGCCCGAAAAACACCCGCCCCCGTGGCTTCCCACCCCGCCATAAGTGTCCACTATTATCTTCCTCCCGGTGAGACCCGTGTCGGCCAGCGGACCGCCCTTCACGAATCTGCCGGTAGGGTTTATGTAGTACCTTACAGTCTTGTCGTCAATCATCTCCCTCGGCACGACGTTCTTCACGACGTTCTCGATGATGTCCGCTTCGATCTTGGATCGAGAGACGTCAGGATGGTGCTGAGCAGAGATGATCACGGTCTCCACGTTCACCGGCACGCCGTTTT